>DATFOL010000102.1:0-6035 GCA_035265545.1 Gemmatimonadaceae bacterium
GATCGATCTTCGCGAGCAGGTGCTCAACTTCCCGAGCCAGCCGGTCATCACGAAGGACAACGTGACGATCGACATCGACGCCGTGCTCTACTATCGCGTCGCCGATCCACAGAAGGCCACGTACGCCGTGCAGAACCTGCCCTACGCGCTCGAGACGCTGACACGGACCACGCTGCGCAACATCGTCGGCGAGATGGAGCTGGACGCGACGCTCGCCAGCCGCGACGCGATCAACACGCGGATGCGTGAGGTGATCGAAGAGGCGGCGATCGGCTGGGGCGTGGACCTCACGCGCGTAGAGCTGCAGGCGATCGAGCCGCCACGCGACATCCAGCAGTCGATGGAGCTGCAGATGCGAGCCGAGCGCGAGCGCCGCGCCGCCGTGACGAACGCCGAGGCGACGAAGCGTGCGGCGATCCTCGAGTCCGAGGGGGTGCGGGAGGCGCAGGTGCGTCGCGCCGAGGGCGAGAAGGACGCCGCCATTCTGCGCGCGCAAGGCCTGGCCACTGCTCGGCTCGCGATGGCGGAGGCCGAGGCACAGGCACTCGAACGCATCGCCGCCGCGCTCCCTGAGGGCGAGGCCGCGATGTACCTGCTCGGCATCAAGTATCTCGAAGCGCTGCCCAAGATGACCGAAGGCTCGGGCACGACGATCTTCCTCCCAGCCGAGGCGACGGGGGTGATGGGAGCGATCGGATCGCTGCGTGAGCTGCTCGTCCGAGGTGGCAGCCCTGGCGTGCCGTCGCAGGGCCGGCCGGAGCGCAAGCCGAGCGCACGGACTTCACCCGGCACGCCGGAGCCGCCGCGGCTCGCATCGGGCGCTCGCGGCCCCGCGGAGAGCGCACGGGGAACCGGCGACGACCGCGATGATCCGGACGGCCCGCCGTTGACGGAACTCTGACTTGGCGCCGATCACCCGCGAACGCGCCGAGCGCATCGCGCGCGCGCACGCGTGCGAGAACTGCGGCGAGTACAGCTTCAAGAGGCTCGTCGTGAAGCCGGCGTCGCCAAGCATGCAGGCGGAGCTCAACGCGGTGTGGATCGCGTCGAAGATCTGCGGGGTGTGCGGGCTCCCGCAGGAGCTCGGGCTCGACGATGACGGAGACGTCGTCTACGTGAGCTGAGGTCCGGCTCCTGCAAGGAGCCTCGCCGGACCAGCCGGGGGGATGCGATGGCGAGAAAGAGACGGCGGCAGCGGACGCTGCTGGAGACCGCGCTGCGTGGCGGCGCGGCTGGGATGGTTGGCGGGCTCGCGATCACGCTCCTGGAGCGCGAAGTGCTCGCCCGCGTCATTGGCGGTGCGCGCCACCGGTCGGCATGGGACGACCTGGCCGCGCGTGGGCTGTCCCGCGTCGGCGTCGAGCTGGGAGACGGCGGGCGAATCGCGACCGGAGTGGCGACCCAGGTCGCCTACGCCGGCGTGCTCGGAGCCACCTACGCCGTGCTCCGCGAGGAGGCGCGCGACTCGCGCGCTGGGCGCATCCTGCTCGACGGCGCGCTCACCTACGCGGCGAGCCTCGTCTTCCCTGACCGGCCCCAGCCAAAACGCCGCGGCCGCCGACTCGCGCTGCGGCGCAAGATCGCCGATCCGGTGAACCCGGCCGACGTGTTCATGCGAGTGACGGCGATGACGCTTGGGGCGTTGAGATGAAGGTGACTGGGGCTCGGTGACTCAGTGACTCAGTGACTCAGTGACTCAGTGACTCAGTGACTCAGTCAACCGAGTCACTAGCGGCGCGCAGCGCCGCGAAGGTCACTGAGTCACTGAGTCACGGCGCCGCGCGCAAAGCGCGCGCGCCCGCTCACCCTCCCCGCGACCGCGGCCCAACCGCCAGCAGGGCCTGCGTCGCCGTCACTGCCTCACTGCGCGCCAGCAGCGCGCGTGCCGCATCTGGCGCGCGCTTCTGGGCGAGCTCGGTGAGGCGCGCGAGGAACTCCATCATCTCGGCGGGAAGGATCTTGTGCTCGGCGCTCTTCCACAGCGTCACGGAGCGCCACTGCCCGCGCCAGGTGCGATGCGATAGCACCTTCACCTGCTCGTGCTCGTCGAGGCAGAGGCGGCCGCGGACAGCATGGATCGCCGGTGTCTCCACTTCCTTGAGGTGTCCTCCGGTGAGCCCCCAGTGCTGGATGCGGCCCTGCCGCATCGGGAGCTTCTCCGGCTCGATCAGCGGCAGGTCGAGCACTTGGCGCATGACGAGAATCCCCGCTGACAGCGCGGCGATCCTGTGCTCCTCGACCGCGGTGAGCTGCATCGCGAACCGATTGATCTGGTCGCAGCGTGCGACGAGGTCAGCTAGCGCCTTCGGGGTGGGTGCTTCTACGGACTGCTGCATCGGCCGGCGATCTGGCGTGAAGACGTAAGAAATGCTCTTGCGGACCCATCCATGATCCCTCGGCGGACCTGGAGCAGTAGAGCATGGCAGAGAATAGTGATGCAAGACACGGCGCAGTGACCAGGGTCACCTAGGCCCTACGAACTCCGGGAACGTGCTCTCAGAGCGCCGCGAGGTCGGCCGTTTCCAACACGCGCTTAGAGTATCCGGACCGCGCGAGCCGCAGCATACCGCGGCCCAGTTGCTCGGTGGTGATGATGGACCGGGGAAAGAGCGCCTTGAGCAGGGGAAGGAGCGGCGTCATCACAGTATAGAAGGCGCGATACAATCTCGTCTTGGAGCGCACGCCATGCATCGGGACGATCAGACCGGGACGGAGCATGTACGCGGCCTTGAAGGGCAGCCCCAGGAGTGCGTTCTCGGTCCGCCCCTTCACCCGCGCCCACATCACACGGCCGCGTTCGCTGCGGTCGGTGCCTGCGCCGGATACATAGACGAACGTCATGCTCGGGTTCAGTCGGACGAGCGTTTCCGCTACGGCGAGCGTCATCTCGTAGTTGATCCGCGCGTACTCCGCCTCCGATAGCCCAGCGGCCGACGCGCCCACGCAGTACAAGCACGCGTCCAGCCCTGTGAGCTGGCTTTCCACGCCGGACAGATCCAGCAGGTCGCCGTGGACGATCTCGCTCAGCTTCGGGTGCGCCTGTCTCGTCGGCGTGCGACCAAGGGTGACTACGCGCGTCACGCCCCCGTTGAGCAGGCATTCGCGCAATACGCCCTGGCCGACCATTCCGGTGGCGCCGAGGATGAGCACGTTCATCGTGAGGAGCCTAACCGTGCCCCGTCGCTCCGCCTAGCCCTTCGTCGACGCTGCGACGGGAACGATCGCCTTCTGACCCACATGCGCATTCTGCGACTCTCGTTTCCACCGAGGCACGCGGTCTGCGCGACGACGCGACCCCGTCGCTCATCGTGAGCGACGGCAGCGACGTGCCTCGAGCGCACGCGAGTCATTGCGGCAAGGAGCGAAGAATGGGAACGTCGATCGAAGCAGGAACGAGCGCGACCAGTGGCAACGGCGGTTCGGCAACGCTCGGCACGGCGCTCGGCGAGCAGGCGCGGCCGCAGGTCGAGACGACGGCGCGGTACCAGCGTCTCGCGAACGAGGACCGAGGTACCGGCGGTGAAAGTCTCGCCGACTTCCTCGGGGTCTTCAGCATCGGGCTCGGCCTCGCGCAGGTTCTCGCCCCCGAGGGCATGTCGAAGATCTGCGGCATCAAGGACGCGGAGGCCAACCGACCCGTCATGCGCGCGCTGGGTATGCGCGAGATCTCGCATGGCATCGCCATCCTCTCGCGCCAGCAACCGGAGAAGGCGGTCTGGTCGCGCGTCGCGGGCGACGCCCTCGACCTCGCGTTGCTCGGCAAGGTGATGGCGAACCCGGAGAACAGCCGCGGTCGCGCGCTGTTCGCCACGGCGAACGTGCTGGCCGTGACCGCGCTCGACGTCATCGCCGCCCGCCAGCTGTCGAGACAGCCTCAAACCATCGCGAACGAGGGCGCCGACAAGGGCATCGTGCGCACCAAGCGCAGTCTCACGGTCAACAAGTCGCCCGAAGAGTGCTACGCCTTCTGGCGCAACTTCGAGAATCTGCCGCAGTTCATGAGGCATCTCGAGTCGGTCACCGTCACGAACGATCGGCGCTCGCACTGGAAGGCGAAGGCACCGGCCGGCGCGACGGTCGAGTGGGATGCCGAGACGATCGAGGATCGCCCGAACGAGCTCATCTCGTGGCGCTCGACCGAGGACGCCGACGTCTACAACGCGGGCACCGTGCGGTTCGAGCGCGCACCGGGCGGCCGAGGCACCGAGGTCCGCGTCGATCTCGAGTACAAGCCACCGCTCGGGAAGATCGGCTCCAAGGTCGCGATGCTCTTCCGTGAGGAGCCCGGCCAGCAGGTGATGGACGACCTGCGGCACTTCAAGCAGGTGATGGAGACGGGCGAGATCCTGTTCTCCGACGCGACCAAGCGGCGCGGCCCGCATCCGGCCCAGCCGGACGAGAAGCCCGTGCAGCTGTAGCCACAGTGATCGGTTCTCGCTCATCGGTTCTCGGCGGACACCGAGGGTCGATGAGCGAGGGCTGACAGCGCACCCCCGTCGTCATCCCGAGCGCAGTCGAGGGATCTGCAACTGACAACCGATAGCTGAGGACTCGACAATGAAAGCAACTTGCTGGATGGGACCACAGAAGATGCAGGTCCGCGAGGTCCCAGACCCGCAGATCCTCAACAAGCGCGACGCGATCCTGAAGGTCACGTCCACAGCGATCTGCGGATCGGATCTGCACTTATACAACGGCTTCCTGCCGATGATGGAGCCCGGCGATATCATGGGCCACGAGTTCATGGGTGAGGTCGTCGAGGTCGGCAGCGGCGTGAACAACCTGAAGGTCGGCGACCGCGTCGTCGTCCCCTTCCCCATCGCGTGTGGGAACTGCAACGCCTGCCAGGCAAGCGCTTATTCGCTCTGCGAAAACTCCAACCCGAACGCGTATATCGCCGAGAAGCTGCTCGGTCACACCGCCGCGGGGATCTTCGGCTATTCGCATCTGACGGGGGGATTCGCGGGTGGGCAGGCCGAGTACGTCCGCGTCCCGTTCGCCGACGTCGGTCCGCTCAAGGTGCCCGAGGGAATGACCGACGAGCAGGCGCTCTTCCTCTCCGACATCCTCCCGACGGGCTACATGGGCGCGGAGATGTGCGGCATCAAGCCCGGCGACACCGTCGCCGTGTGGGGATGCGGCCCGGTCGGCCAGTTCGCCATCGCCAGCGCGTACCTGCTTGGCGCCGAGCGGGTGATCGCGATCGACCGGTTCAAGTACCGGCTCGACATGGCGCGCGAGAAGGCGGGCGCAATCACGATCAATTACGAAGAGGTCGACAGCGTCGCCGACGTGCTGAAGGACCTCACCGCGGGACGTGGCCCGGATCACTGCATCGACGCGGTCGGCGTCGAGGGACACACCCACGGCATTGCCTACGTGCACGACCGTGCGAAGCAGATGATCCGCATGCAGGCCGACCGCCCGATCGCGCTCCGCGAGGCGATCTACTCCTGCGCCAACGGCGGCACGGTCTCGGTGATCGGCGTGTATGCGGGACTGATCGACAAGTTCCCGATGAACGCCGTGATGAATCGGTCGCTCACGATCAAGACCGGACAGTGCCACGTGCACCGGTACATGAAGCCGCTGCTGGAGCGGATCCAGAAGGGAGAGATCGACCCGACGTTCATCATCACCCACCGCATGCCCCTCGATCAGGCGGCCGAGGGCTACAAGATCTTCAACGACAAGCTGGAGAATTGCGAGAAGATCGTGCTGAAGGCGTGAGGCCCAAACCGCGGTGAGTTGGTTGGTTGGATAGTTGGTTAGTTGGAGGGTGAGTTAGTGAGCTATCGGCCCTGGCTACGAACCAGCGTGGAAGCCCTGCTGAGGGCTCTCCACGCTGGTTGATGGCCAGGGCCGTTCAACGCACCAATCAACCCGACCAGCCAACTAGCGATCCAACTCACCAACTCACCAGATTTGCCCGAATCCGTCCCCGCGAGATATTAGAGCCATGTCACTGATGTCTCGCGCCGGTATCGCGCTGGTTCTCGCGCTCGCCCTCGCCTGTCCGCGCGCCGAGCGGGCCT
>DATFOL010000103.1:0-5609 GCA_035265545.1 Gemmatimonadaceae bacterium
GGATGGCCTGCCACTCCGGCGTCCGCTCGTGACGGTCCTGGATCGACTTCAGCGCCCGCGAGATGGTGCTCGCCCCGCCCCACGCGAGCAGGTACACCGGCGCCGGCTCGTCGTCGAGCAGCAGTTGCCGGATGAGGTCGGAGCCCGGTGTGTCCTTCGAGAAGTCGCCGTCGAACTCGATGTTTCCCCAGCGGATCTTCGACCGCAGCGAGGCGGGCGCTGGGTAGTCGGCGTGGTGAACGCGCAAGCTCGGGTACACGCGCTCGTAGACGTCCACCGCGTCGTCGATGAACCGCTCGCCTGGGGCCCAGCGCCACGACTCGCACGGGCAGAGCTTCTGTCCGAACCGGAAGTACTCACGGTCCGGTACGGAGAACTTCTTCCCCGTGCCATCGCCCTTCCAGTGGAACTGGCTGCTCGCGTAGACGAGCCCCTCGGTGCGGAAGTCGGTGCTGTAGAGCAGGTACCGCAGCAGCGAGTTCGAGTCGTCGAGCTCGGGGTCCGTGGTGACGACGACGCGCGGCTTGTCGCTGGGGGCAGCGGTTGCGCCGCTTCCGGGCGTCGGTGCTGCCGTTGCGCAGCCCAGGACGGTGGCGACGAGAAGAGCGAGAGGGGAATGGCGCATCGGTGTCCGGCGGAAGGGTCGAGGCCCACAGTATACTTCGACTTCCGCCGATTCCTACCCGAATTCCGACACGGACATGCCGTTTTCCGAGGTAGCCCACGAGTTCGACGACGCAAGGCCGTCGCTCGCGCCATACGGGCTGACGTGCGTGCGCTGGCGGGCCAGGCCGATGCCGCGCCCGGACCGCCACAACGAGATCGAGTTGAATCTCCTGGAGTCGGGGTCGGTCACCTACCTGCTCGGCGGAAAGCGCGTCACGGTGCGCGCTGGTGGGCTGGCGGCGTTCTGGGCCATCGTCCCCCACCAGATCGTGGAGATGGAAGGCGACGCGCCCTATCTGGTCGCCACCGTTCCGCTGAAGACGTTTCTCCGGTGGCCACTTCCTGCCGACTTCACCGCCCGAATGCTCGGCGGTGAGCTGATTCAGGAGCGATCGGAGGCGACGTCGATCCTCGACGTGCTGCAGCTCGAGCAGTGGCGCGACGATCTGGACGCAGGTGTGGCGGAGCGAGCGGAGATCGTCCTGCTCGAGGTGCAGGCACGGCTTCGGCGGATGGCGTTGGCGGAGACGACGGGCGCACCGCGGGCCGCACCGGCGCGCGAGGCGGATGCGGCGAGCAAGGCGGATGCGGCGAGCAAGGCGGAGCGGATGGCGGGCTTCGTGGCGGAGAACTTCCAGCGCACGCTGCGGGTGGAGGACGTCAGTGCCACCGTGGATCTGCACCCGGACTACGCGACGGCACTGTTCAACCGCGTCTTCGGGATGACGATACGCGCCTACATCCTGGAACACCGCATCTCTCAGGCGCAGCGGCTCCTGTCCACCACGCGGGAGCGCGTCGCGCACGTCGCCTTCGGTTCTGGTTTCGACTCGCTCAGCCGCTTCAACGCGGCGTTCCGCGCATCCGTCGGATGCACGCCGCGTGAGTATCGCGCGCGTCACGGCGACGCGGGCTAGCTACTGCGCCTCCAGCGCGTATACCTGCCCGTTCGCGCTCGTCACGTAAAGCTCTCCGCTCGCATCCACACCGAACGAAGTCACTGAGCCCAGGGAGCCCACGTCCCACGTGCGCCGCTCGGCCACCGCACCGTCATCTGCGAGCCGGATGCTCTTCAGCCATCCCTGGCAGTAGTCGGAGTAGAAGTAGTGGCCGCGGATCGCGGCGATCTGTCCACGATAGACGTAGCCGCCGGTGATCGAGCAGCCGTCGTCACGTCCGTACTCCTCTACAGGGAGCCGCAGACCCGTGCGATTGCACGACGTCGCGTTGTAGCACTCGCTGCCTTCCATGCGGTTCCAGCCGTAGTTCACGCCCGCTTCGCCTGCGCCGGCGACGTCGATCTCCTCTCGGCGCGACTGGCCGACGTCGGCGACGTACAGGCGCGACGCCGGCGCGTCGAACGCGAAGCGCCACGGGTTGCGCAGCCCCCACGCCCAGATCTCGCCGCGCCTCGACGGTCCGGCAGTCGCCGCGAATGGGTTGTCGGACGGGATGGCATAGCCGGCGCCGGACGGCGCGCGATCCACGTCGAGACGCAGCAGCTTGCCCAGCAGCGAGCCGGTGTTCTGTCCGTTGCCCTGCGGGTCGCCTCCGCTGCCGCCGTCGCCCATCCCTACGTACAGCATGCCGTCGGGGCCGAACGCCAGCATACCGCCGTTGTGGTTGCTGTACGGCTGCGCCACCGTGAGCACGAGCGATGCGCTCGTCGGATCGGCGCGATCGCGATCCGCGCTGACGTGGTAGCGCTCCACGCGCGTGTCGCCCGCGCGGTCGGTGTAGTTCACGTACAGATAGCCGTTCTGCGCGTAGCTCGGATGGAACGCCAGGCCGAGCAATCCGCGCTCGCCCCCGGAGCTGATGCGATCCGTCAGGTCGAGGAAGGGCGTCGCGAGCAACTGCCCTCCGCTCACGATGCGGATGCGCCCGGGCTGCTCGACGATGAACAGCCGCGGGTCGCCGGGCGGCGAAGTGAGGAAGAGTGGCTGGGCGAGCCCCGACACGACCACTCGGGCGCGCAGCGCCACCTCGGCACCGGTCGACGTGGTGTCGGGCGCGAGCACCGCGCCGTTGCTGCCGCATGACTGCAGCACGACGGAGGCGAGAGCCAGAGTGGATCGACGCAGCGCGAGCAGTGTCTGAGCGAGCATGGTTCGGCGAGCTACCCCGGGCTCAGGGGGATCGTTCCCATCGCTGAACCTGCCTCACCGCTGCGACCGAAGCGTCGCGCAAGGTTACCCGCGCACTGGAATTCCCACTCGCGCGACCAGCTCGCCGAACCGCGGATCACCGCGCAACGCGTCGAACATCGGCTCGACCGCGAGCATCACCACCCAGAATCCGCGCTCGTCCACCCACGAATTCAGCTCGCGGAACACGCCGTCGAGGTCCGGCGGCGACTGACAGAATGCCGCGAGCGTACGTGCGAAGGCCGGTAGGTACGTCGCATCCGCGCGCGCGACCAGCTCGTTGCCGAGCACGCGCGCCTCGTCGATGCGTCCCGCCGCGAGGAGCGCCAGCCCGAGGTCGAGCACCGGCCACAGGTGCCGGCCGCTCAGATGCACGGCCGTCTCGAATCGCGCGATCGCTTCGTCGACGCGTCCCATCGCCATCAGCGACTTGCCGGCCCACCGGTAGCTCTCCGGGGAGTCCGGCCACAGCGCCAACACCCGCTCGCACCTGACGAGAGCTTCATCGTATCGGCGCGCGAGGTACTGAACGATCATCGCGCGGACCAGCACCGCCGGATTCAGCGGGTCGAGCGCGCACGCGCGCGCGCAGGAGCGCAGCGCGTCGTCGAAGCGTCCCATCGAGGCGAGATAGAGCGAATAGCCGGCCGGCGCCTCGACGTCGTTCGCGTCGACCTCCATCCCGCGCCGATAGAGCGGCTCGGCCTTGGCCCAGTCCCACTCGAAGTGGAACGCAACCTCGGCGAGGAGGAAGTGCGCCGGCCCGTGAAGCGGGTCGAGCGCCGCGGCACGCTCGGCGAGCTCGCGCACCGCCGGCCAGCCCTCCCGCGGCGTGACGAATCCATAGTACACGCGCAGCATGCGCGCGACCGCGAGCGTGGCGTACGCGGGAGCGTATTCGGGTGCGCGCCGAATCACTTCCTCCATGATCGTGATCCCCCGCTCCGCCTCGCCGAGGCGCTGACGGATCAGGTGGAGACCGCGCAGATAGAGCTCGTAGGTCGCGGCGTCGATCGACGGCGTCTTCTGGTGGCGCGCCGGACCGATCCCCAGCAGCCGCTCGCTCAGTGCGTCGCGGATGGCCGCGGTGATCTCGTCCTGCACCGCGAACACGTCGCTCACGTCGCGGTCGTACCGTTCGGACCAGAGATGATGCCCCTCGGCGGCGTCGATGAGCTGCGCGGTGATGCGCATGCGCGGGCCGGCGCGGCGTACGCTTCCCTCGAGCACGTAGCGCGCGCCGAGCTGCTCACCGACTGTGCGGACGTCGAGATTGCGCCCCTTGAACGCGAACGACGACGTGCGCGCCATGACGCGTAGCCCCGAGAGCTTCGCGAGCGCGTTCAGGATCTCTTCCGTGATGCCGTCGCTGAAGTACTCGGCCTCGACGTCGGGGCTCATGTTCGCGAACGGGAGCACCGCGATGGAGGGCGAAGCGTGGAGCGCGCCGGTGGCCACGACGTCGGGCAACGTCTGGGGCTGGGGCGTGGACGGCGTGACGGCGATCGCATCGATGGCCTGGAGCACCGCCGCCGCATCCGTCGGACGGGCCGCGGGATCCTTGGACAGACAGCTCGTGACGACGGCCGCCAGCGACGCCGGTAGTCCGGGACGCACGGTATCGATCGGCGCCGGCACCTGCGCGAGCTGCGCCCCGATGAGCGCCAGCACGGAAGTGCGATCAGCGAACGGGTGCCGGCCGGCGAGCGACTCCCACGCCACCATGCCCCACGCGTACAGGTCGGCGCGATGGTCGACGGCGTCGTCCCCCGCCGCCTGCTCGGGCGCCATGTAGGCTGGCGTACCGACGGTCATGCCGAACTGCGTCAGCTTGGTGCCGTTGCCGGCGGCGGCGGTCAGCGCCTTGGCGATGCCGAAGTCCGCCACGACGGCCGCACCTCCCGTGAGCAGGACGTTCTCCGGCTTCACATCCCGGTGCACGATGCCCTGGGAATGCGCGTAGGCGAGCGCGCGCGCGATGTCGCGCAGCACGACCAACGCCTCGGATACCGAGAGCGGCCCGAGCGCGAGCCGCTCGCGGAGCGAGCGGCCGTCGATGAACGGCATGACGTAGTACGGCAGCCCATCGGGCCCCGCGCCGGCCACGAGCACCGGAACGACGTTCGGGTGCTGCAGCCGGGCAGCGAGCCGGATCTCGCGCATGAAGCGCTCGGACGAGATTCCTTCGGCCAGCTCGGGGGCGAGGACCTTCACCACCACGCGCCGACCGAGCGACGCGTCGTCGGCGAGGAAGACGCGCGACATTCCGCCGCCGCCGAGCTCGCGAACGAGGGTGAAGCCCGGTCCGAGAGCCGACTGGAGCTTGTCGCGCAGCGGGTCCGTCATCGTCGGCGCGGGGGGCATGTGGTCGCCAAGATACGACCGGGTCGGGGCACCGCCAGCACCCGTGCGTGGCGCGCCATCGGCGTTTGACGACCGCAGGACGACGCTCCATGTTGGCGTTCCGTCGTCGGACTTCCACCCTGCTCGGAGCTCCCATGCGCCGCTCGCTCTCCGCTGCCCTCGCCACGGTGGCCGTCATCGCAGTCGCCGGATGCGCGGAACGGACGCCCACCTCGCCTGAGGCGCTCGTCATGCCGATTCGCGCGTCCAGCGCGTCCGCGCAGGAGCTCCGCGGCGGGAACGCCCCGGCACAGGATCACTTTCACGCCACGGCATCGGGCCGCGAGGAGGTCCCGCCCAACGATTCCCGCGGGCGCGGCACCGCGACGTTCAAGCTCAGCAAGGACGGCACCGAGCTCTCGTATCGCCTCATCGTCGCGAACATCGAGAACG
>DATFOL010000104.1:0-7714 GCA_035265545.1 Gemmatimonadaceae bacterium
CCTCGGCTCGCACCACGGGCTCTCGATCGAGGGCGAGCGCGACGTGCACGGGAGCGATGAGGAGGCGGTGATCGTCTACACTTCCGCGATGCGTGGCGTGCCACTCGGCGCGGTGCTCACCCATGCGAACATGCTGGCCAATGCACGCTCGACAGTCGAGGCGGCGCGGCAGACGTCGGACGACGACGTACTTGCGCTGCTGCCGCTCTCGCATCTGTTCGCGCTCACGGTGGCCTGCGGCGCGCCGCTGCTGGCGGGAGGCCGAGTGCGCACGATGGAGCGCTTCCATCCAGTGCGCGCCGCCGAGCTGCTGGCGGATGGGATCACCGAGGTGGTGGGGGTCCCGGCCGTGTTTCACGCGATGCTCGCCGCGGTCGAGCGACGCGGTGTCGATCTGCACGGCTCGGCGCTTCGGCTGTGCATCTGCGGCGGTGCGGTCCTGCCGCGCGAGCTCCAGGACCGCTGGGCCGACGTCACCGGAGTCGAGCTGCGGCAGGGCTACGGGCTCACGGAAGCGGCACCGGTCTGCCTGTTCAACCGCGTCGACGGCCCGAACGTCCGCGGGACGCTCGGCGTGCCCTTCCCCGCCGTCGACGTTTCCATCATGCCGCCAGCGAGCCACGCCGTGGATGCCGCGTCTTCACACGGCGCCGCACGACCGCTCTCCGACGGAGCACCGGGCGAGATCTGCGTGCGCGGCGAGAACGTCTCGCCGGGCTATCTGCACGGCTCGCAGGCTGGCCTCCCGCGCCGCGGCGAGTGGCTGTGCACGGGCGACGAAGGCGTCCGTAACGCGGACGGCACGATCAGCTTCCTCGGCCTGCTCAAGCCGATGTTCACGCGCAACGGATTCAACATCTACCCGCGCGAGATCGAGCGCGTCGTCGCCGAGCTGCCCGGCGTGCGCTTCGTCGAGGTGACGCCGATCCCGGAGCCGGCGAAGGAGAACGACATCCGCGTGCGGGTCAGCGGAGACGTGAGCGCCGAGGATGTCGAGCGGTGGTGCGAGGAGCGGCTGAGCGCGTACAAGCAGCCGACGGTGGTCGAGATACTCGTTTAGCGCTCGCGCTCACACCGTGGTCAGGTCCGCGCGCCCGATGAGTGTGAATTGGCCGGCGTCTACCGCCGCCATCAACGCATCCACGACCCGCGGGTCGAACTGGGACCCGCTGCATCGCAGGAGCTCCGCGATCGCCTCGTCCATCGACAGTCCCGGGCGGTACGGCCGATCGCTCGTCATGGCGTCGAAACAATCCGCTGCGGCGGCGATGCGCGCCTCCAGCGGGATGTCTGTGCCCGCGAGCCCGTCGGGGATGCCGCAGCCGTTGAACCGCTCGTGGTGCGAGCGGACGATGCTCAGCGCTTCCGGCGTATCGCCGAGCAGCGGCGCCAGGATCCGCCAGCCCACCACTGGGTGCGTCATGATGTGCTGATATTCGTCGATCGTCAGCTTGCTGGGCTTGTTCAACAGGTCCTCGCGCACGCCGATCTTGCCGATGTCGTGCACGTGTCCGCCCAGCTCGATGCGCCGGAGCAGCTCGCCGTCGAGCCCCATCTGCTTCGCGATGACGGACGAGTAGTGACTGACGCGCACGGAGTGTCCGCGCGTGTACGGGTCCTTCACCTCGAGCGCCTCGGCGAGTGACTGCACGCTCGCGAGGAACAGCTCTTCCAGGCGGCGCGCCTGCACGGCGACCTTCTCCTGCAGGCCCTCCTGGTAGCCGCGGTTCTCGAGAACGAGCCGGCGCTTCTCCAGCGCCTGCGCGACGCGCGCACGCACCTCTTCGAGGTGGAACGGCTTGGTGAGGTAGTCCATCGCGCCCATCGCGAGGCAGCTCACCGCGACTTCCACGTCCGCCACCGCCGTGATCATCACCACCGCCGTGTCCGGCCAGCGACCCCGGATCTGCCGCAGGAGGCCCACTCCGTCGAGCTTCGGCATCCGAAGGTCGCTCATCACGAGCGTCACCGCCTGTCGCTCGAGCACCGCGACCGCCTCCTCACCGTTGCCCGCCTCGAGACAGGTGAAGCCGTCGTTGCGCATCAGGTGCGCGAGCACCTGCCGCAGCAGCGGCTCGTCATCGACGATCAGGCAGTATGGTGATTCGGGCAGCGCCGGGTAGCGAGCTGGCATCGGTGGTGGCGATCGCGTGACGTCCTGCGCGTGTGGAAGCGGCGAGGCGTCGGCGCCTGCCCTCGCCCTCGGCTATCTTGCCCGGACGACTTTACCTTCACGAGTATCGGCATGACGCGCGTATTTGAGGACGATCTCGGCGCAGCCTTCGCCACGAGGGCCATCCATGCCGGCCAGCGGCCCGAGCCGCTCGCCGGAGCCATCATGACCCCCGTCTACCTGACGTCGACGTACGTCCAGGGCGGGCTCGGGGAAAACAAGGGCTACGAGTACGCCCGCGGAAAGAACCCCACCCGCGAGGCTCTGGAGCGCAACGTCGCGGCGCTCGAAGGGGGCCGCCACGGCTTCGCCTTCAGCTCGGGGATGGGCTGCCTCGACTCGATCATGAAGCTGTTTAGGTCGGGAGATCACATCGTCTGCGGGGAGAACGTGTACGGTGGGAGCTTCCGGCTCTTCGACCGGCTGCTCCAGAACTTCGGCCTCTGCTTCTCCTACGTGGACGCGCGCGACCCGCAGCGCATCGCCGACGCGATGACGCCGGCGACCCGGATGGTTTTCGTCGAGACGCCGACGAACCCCTTGATGCGCATCACCGACCTTCGTGCCTCGGCCGAGATCGCGCATCGCAGGGATGCACTGCTCCTCGTGGACAACACCTTCGCCTCGCCCTTCTTCCAGCGCCCGTTCGACTTCGGCGCCGACATCGTCTATCACTCCACGACGAAGTATCTGAACGGCCACTCCGACATGGTCGGGGGCATCGCCGTCCTCAACGACGACGACCTGGCGACGCGGCTGCAATTCATCCTGAACTCGGCCGGCGCGGTGCCCGGTCCGTTCGACTCATGGCTCGCGTTGCGCGGCACCAAGACGCTGCATCTCCGCATGCCGCGCCACGACGAGAACGGCCGTGCGATCGCCGCGTGGCTCGCCGAACGGCTCGGACCGGAGCGCGTGATCTATCCCGGCCTCGCATCGCATCCCCAGCACGACCTGGCGAAGGCCCAGATGTCGGGCTTCGGCGGTATGATCTCCGTGGAGCTCGGCACCAAGGAGCGCGCCGCCGAGGTCCTCGGCCGCTGCCGACTCTTCTCCCTCGCCGAATCGCTGGGCGGCGTCGAGAGCCTGATCAGCCACCCCGCGTCGATGACTCACGCCAGCGTCCCGATCGAGCGGCGCCTCGAGCTCGGGATCACGGAGGGACTGGTCAGGCTGAGCTGCGGCGTGGAGGACGTGGGGGATCTGCTGAGCGATCTGGAGCACGCATTTGAGAGCGTCTAGGCGGCGGACTTACTGGTGCTTCGGTGCGTCGGTTCTTCAGTAGACGGCCGGCCTCGGGACGCAGGAGTCTCCCGAGGCCGGCCGTCTACTGAGAAGCTGAAGCACTGACGAACGGACAGCCTTCGGCCGCCCGACCTGACACTTTCGATCCACGCCTCCCGTAGGCTGACGTATCACTCTCTTCAGGAGCCGCGCGCCATGCCCACGCCGTTACCCCAAATCTCGTCCCGAGCCTGGGAGCATCCGGCCGACCGTGCGGCGCTCAATGCGCTCCGGGCCATCCCGGGGTTCGACGAGGCGGTGCGCCGGGTGGCGGGGTTCATCACCGAGCGCGGGGTGCGCCAGCTCTTTCTTGCCAACGCGGTGAAGATCGGACCGCAGCAGCGGCCGGCGCTCCACGGGCTGCTCGACGACGTGTGCACAACCCTGGACTGGCCCGAGCGCCCCGAGCTCTACGTCGCGCAGTCGCCCAAGGTGAACGCGTACGCGATCGGCTTCGAGCATCCGTTCATCGTGGTGAACTCCGAGGCACTCGAGCTCCTCGACGACGACGACGAGCGTCGCTTCCTCCTCGCGCACGAGCTCGGCCACATCATGAGTGGCCACATGACCTACCGCACGATCGCGCTCGTGCTGCTCGCGATCGGTACCGGCACGCTCCCCTTCCCGATCGGCGTTGCGCTTCTCCCATTCCAGCTCGCGCTTCTCGAGTGGCATCGCAAGAGCGAGCTCTCGACCGACCGCGCTGGCCTGCTCGCGGTGCAGGACCACATCGCCGCCCAGCGTTCGTTCATGAAGCTCGCCGGCGGCCCGGCCTACGGCGACGCGAGCAGCGTCGAGGAGTTCATGCGTCAGGCCGCCACGTACGAGACCGGCGGCGACGGCTGGGATCAGATCCTCAAGCTCGTCAACACGGCGTTCCGCGAGCATCCGTTCAATACCGTCCGCGCCGGGGAGCTCGAGCGGTGGCGCACCGGTGGGGCGTACGATCTCATCCTCGCCGGCACCTACACCCGTCGTGGCGAAGATGGCCAGGGACTCAAGGACGATTTCGCCGACGCCGCGACCTACTACTCGGACAAGGCGAATGCGGCGATGTCGAGTGTCGGCGACGCGTTCAACCGCGCGCGGGATGCGTTCACGGACGCGTTCAAGGGGTGAAGGGGGCGAGTTGGTTGGTTGGATGGTGAGATCGTGAGTTGAACGGCCTCGGGAAGCTCCTGCCTCCCGAGGCCGTTTCTCACCAGCCCACGATCCAACCAACCAAGTCACAGGCGCGCTTCGCGCGCCTATATTCCCCGCCATGCGAGTCCTCCTCATCGGCGGCGGCGGTCGCGAGCACGCCCTCGCCTGGAAGCTCACGCGCGAAGATCCCGACCTCGAGCTGATCGCCGCGCCGGGCAACCCGGGCATCGCCGAGCTCGGGGAATGCGTCCCGGTGAACGTCCTCGACATCGAGCGCCTCGAGCACCTGGCTCGCGAGCGCACGGTCGATCTCACGGTCGTCGGCCCTGAGGCACCGCTCGAAGCAGGCATCGTCGATCGGTTCCGGTCCTCGGGGCTCCCGATCTTCGGTCCCACTCGCGCGGCGGCGGAGATCGAGACGTCGAAGGCGTTCGCCAAGCAGCTCCTGCTCGACGAAGGCATTGCAACCGCACGCGCCGAGATCCACACACGCGTCGCCGACGCCAAGGCGGCCGCCCGTCGCTTCGGCGCGCCGGTCGTCGTGAAGGCATCGGGCCTCGCCGCCGGCAAGGGCGTGATCGTCTGCAAGACGCTCGGCGACGCCGACAGCGCGATCGACGACATGCTCGAGGGCAATCGCTTCGGCGCGGCGGGCGCCGCCGTCCTCGTCGAGCAGTTCATGCAGGGCGAAGAGGTCTCGCTCTTCGCGATCACCGATGGCCGCACCTTCGTCGTGCTCCCGGGGCTTCAGGATCACAAGCGGCTCCTCGCGAAGGATCACGGACCGAACACCGGCGGCATGGGGGCCTATCTCCCTGTACACCTCGGATACGATGCCGACCGCGCGCTGACCGCGGACCCCCAGGCCGCCGAACGGCTCGTGCTGGAGGCCGCACGCGACGTCTTCGCGCCAACGCTTCGTGCTCTCGCCGCGCGCGGCCGCAACTTCACCGGCCTGCTCTACGCTGGCTTGATGCTCACGCGGAGTGGACCGAAGGTTGTCGAGTTCAACTGCCGGTTCGGCGATCCCGAGACTCAGGCCCTCATGCCGGTGCTCGACATCTCGCCGCGCCTGCTCGATCTGATGCTCGCCGTCGGACGCGGCGAGCCGATCCCCGGCTTCCCCGTGCCCGATGCCACGGGCACACTGCCGGCTCGTACGTCTGCTCGGATCTCGACCGCCGAAGCGGAGGCCGCGTGCGTCACCACCGTGATCGCAGCGGCGAACTATCCCGAGACGCCACGCACCGGCGACGTCATCACGCTACCCCCGATCGAGGACGGCGTGTTCGTCTTCCACGCCGGCACGGCGCGAGACTCGGAAGGCCGGCTGATCACGGCGGGCGGTCGCGTGCTTGCCGTGAGCGCGGTCGCGCCGAGTGTCGAGCTCGCGCAGGCGCGCAGCATGGAGTACGTGGAGCGCGTCCGGTTCGAGGGCAAGCAGTACCGCCCGGACATCGGATGGCGAGAGATCGAGCGCCAGATGCAGCGCCCCGGTGCCGGAGCTTCCCGAGACTGAGACGATCGCGCGCGACCTCGATCGCGCGATCACCGGTCGCCGCATCACCGAGGTCGTCGTCTCCCGGCCCGACGTCCTCCGCGAGGGTTCGCCCGCCGATCTCGCGAGGCGCGCGACCGCGCGGACCCTCGTGCGCGCCTGGCGCCGTGCCAAACTGGTCGTGCTCGACCTCGACTCCGGCGATCGGATCGTCGTGCAGCCGCGCTTCACCGGCGCGCTCCTCCTGAGCCGCGGCCCGCTGCCCGATCACGAGGCGCCGTACTCGACGATGCGCTTCGGCCTGGACGACGGACGCGACCTCCACTACCGCGACATCCGCCGCTTGGGAACCGTCGTGCTGATGGCGCCCGATCGCTTCGACGCCTACTCGTCGGAGTTGGGGATCGAGCCTCTTGACCCGGCGTTCACCGCATCCCATCTATCGGGAATTCTTCGGTCCTCGCGGCAGGCGGTGAAGAAGGTGCTCATGGACCAACGGGTCCTGGTTGGGGTCGGCAACATCTACGCGAACGAAGCCTGCTGGCGCGCCGGTGTCGATCCGTCGCGCCCTGCGCGGTCGATTTCGACCGACGAGTCCGCCGCATTGCACGCCGGGATCGTCGGTGTGCTCACCGAATCGATTGCGGCACGCGGCACCTCGTTTCGCGACTATCGCGACGCATCGGGCGGTCGCGGCGACTTCGAGCGCTCGCTCGCAGCCTACGGCCGGGGTGGCCAGCCCTGTCTCCGCTGCGGCTCACGGCTCGTGGAGACGCATGTGATCGACGGACGCTCCACGGTGCTGTGCGCGCACTGTCAAAGGTAGCGCTCCTGCGCCCGCCCACCTCCGACGCCCAGCTCGCGTCGATGCGCGCGCACGTGCGCGCCACCGCCAAGGACCGTCCCGGCGTCTACCGGATGCTCTCCGCCGACGGCGAGATCGTCTACGTCGGCAAGTCGAAGAAGGTGCGGAGCCGTCTGCTCAGCTACTTCCGCTGCGCCTTCCCCGAGGAGAAAGGCGCGCGGATCGTGCGCGAGGCGGATCGCATCGAGTGGGAATACACACCGAGCGAGTTCGCGGCGCTGCTCGAGGAGCTTCGCCTGATCAAGCGATTCCGCCCGAGGCTCAACGTCGCGATGAAGCGCGACGCTCGGCACTTCGCCTTCATCAAGCTCACGCGCGGGCCAGCACCCAAGCTGCTCGTGGTGCGCGGCGCCGGCGCCGACGACGCCCAGATCTACTACGGGCCGTTCCACGGCGCACAACGCGTTGGTGAAGCGGTGCGCGAGCTCAACGATGCGCTCGGTCTTCGCGACTGCCGGCTCGACCAGGCGATGCACTTCGCCGATCAGCCCGAGCTGTTCCAGATCTTCCCGCGAACGCCGGGCTGCATCCGGCACGAGATCAGGAAGTGCCTCGGCCCGTGCGTCGGCGGCTGCACCTCGCGCGAGTACGACGAGCGCGTGCGGCTCGTTCGTGCCTTCCTCGACGGCGCCGACGACGGGCCGATGGATGCGCTTCGCGAGGAGATGGAAGCTGCCAGTGCGGCGCTCGAGTTTGAACGGGCGGCGTCGCTGCGCGACAAGCTCCATCGTCTCGAGGGGCTGCGTGAACA
>DATFOL010000105.1:0-23415 GCA_035265545.1 Gemmatimonadaceae bacterium
GAGATCGGCCATGAGGTCGCCGACCACGCTGACGTCGGGAAGGAGGCGCGGGTTGGACGGCCCGCCTTGTGGACTGCTGGGCTGCGGTGTCGCGGGCGTGGCCGCATTCGCCGAATCCGGTGCCGGCACGGCGAGCACGCCGCCCAGCTCCTTCATGAGGGCGATCGAATCCCGGACCGCCTTCGCGATCGAGTCCTGTCGCGCCTTGGTGCGGGCGGCCGTGCTGTCCTGCGCGCCGGCGATCGGCCCGACCAGGAGGAGCGCGGCCATGCCCATTGCGATGATTCGCATGAGTGGATGAGTCATGTGTGAGCACGTGACGCATCGCTCCGGCCTTGGGGCACGGAGCAACGCGAGGATCGGTGAACTTCAGGCGTCAGTCGCACGGAGCCGCGCCAAGGGCGGGCAACGTCGTGCGGTGTGCGCGATCAGATCAACGAGGGCGGTGCTCGTGGAAGCGCGACGGCGGCGAGCGCGCGCGTCGCGTGACGCGGGATCGGCGAGGTGGCCGACGGGCGTACTGCGTCGGCGATAGCGGGCAGCGCCGGACTCTCGGAGGGCGGCGCGACGCGCACCAGCACCTGGCAGAGCGCGCAATCCGCGGGGTGGACGGGCGAGCACGTCTGAGTCGTTCCAGACTCGACGTGCGCCCCCGGCGCCGCGCGGCTGTCGCGCTCGAGCCTGGCGTCGGCAAACACCGCGACGCCGGGCAGCGCGAACTGCAGCGCCGCCCAGATGACCGCAAAGACGCGCCATGCCACGCTTCGACGCATGCTCGGAACGTAGGTACGAGGGTATCCAGGGGCAACGCCGGGCCTGCTGTCGCCCGCACTCGCACGCCCGACGAGGGCCGGATGGCGCGTCACGGCAATCGTTGCGGGTCAGCCGGTTGGGCGAGATCGGAGCCATCGCCGGGGCTGTTGTCCGGCCGGCCGGGGATAGGGAGCCCGAACAAGGCGGACTCGTCGCTTGCCTCGGACGACTTGGCCACCACCGACCAGTCACCGTCGTTCTCGAGCACCACGACCCGGGCGTCGGCGAGCGACCGAAGCCCCGCCTTCCGGACCGCGGCGCGGATCTCGTCGGCGCTGACGCTGCTGGCGCGGAGCCGATCCTCCAGCAGGACTCCATTCCAGAGCATTACCCGCGGCGGCTGACGGACCGTGTGGTGCACGCGTAGATATCGCGATTGGAAGAACCGGATCAGCTCCTGCATGCCCAGCAGGGTGACGAGCGCGGCGACCCCTTCAGCGATGGCGATGTCCCGGGTGATGACGATCGTCGCGATGATGGAGCCGAGCGTCACGGTGAAGACGACGTCGAAGCCAGACATCTTGGCGAGCGCCTGCTGGCCGACGACTCGCAGGAGCGCGACGATGATCAGGAAGACGATCACCGACGCGAGCATGACGTGCCCGATGCCCGCCCAGGAGTGAAAGAACATGCATGGCGAGCGGGCAAGTGGCGCGCCGATGTCGCCCGGCGCGGGGGTAGTCCACCACCACCGTGCCGGGAAACTCGCACCGGGCCTGCCCGTAGGATCACACTACCGATCGGAGCTGCAGATGACATCACGACCCAGACTCTGGCGAGCGCTCGCGACGCTGTTCACCCTCATCAATCTCGTCGGCCTCGGATGGGCCGTCGCCGAGGCCGAGGGACCTCACGCCGCCCTCCACGTCGCGCTGTCGCTGCTGGGCATGTACGGGATGTGGCGGCTGTCGCCACAAACCGGACGACAGGATGCGCCCACCGCGGAGCTGGCCGAGCTGCGCCTGGAGCAGCTCCAGCAGTCCGTGGACGCCATCGCGCTGGAAGTGGAGCGCATCGGCGAAGCGCAGCGCTTTCACGCCAAGCTCCAGGCGGAGCAGGGAGCACGAGAGAGCTGAGATGCACGACCCGTCCCGGTCTCCGACCGAATTCGACCTCGCGCAGGCGATGGAAGTGCTCCAGCGCACTCCGTCGGTGTTCCGCGCCCTGCTCGGTGGAGCATCCGAATCCTGGACGAGCCCCAATGAGGGCCCCGAGACGTTCAGTGCGTTCGACAACCTCGGCCACCTGGTGCACGGCGAGCGCACGGACTGGATCCCGCGAGCACGAATCATCCTCGAGCAGGGGCGCGGCCGGCCGTTCGATCCGTTCGACCGCTTCGCGCAGCTCCACGAGAGTCGCGGAAAGAGCGTCGCCGATCTCCTCGACGAGCTGGAGCGGCTGCGCGCGGAGAGTCTCACCACGCTGCGCGGCTGGCAGGTCGGGCCACGAGAGCTGGCGCTCGAGGGCGAGCACCCGGCGCTCGGGCGCGTCACGCTCGCTCAGCTGCTCGCGAGCTGGGTCGTGCACGACCTGGGTCATCTCGCCCAGACCTCGCGAGTGATGGCGAAGCGGTACCGCACCGCGGTAGGACCGTGGCGGGCATATCTCCCCGTGCTGGACCGCTAGCCCAGCCTGCCGACGAAGGATGGCGAGGGCGACGTCGCTCCTGTTGATTTCGCCGGCGCACCAGCGACGCCGGCGGTTGCGCCGTGCGCACCACTCTCGCCACTCGCACTTCGTCGATGACGATACGCCCGTACGTGCTCGCCGAGACGAACTGGAAAGCCGTGAACGGCACCACGTTCGACGTCGCCCTTCTGCCATGGGGTGCCACCGAGGCGCACAACTTCCACCTGCCATACGCGACGGACGTCATCCAGTGCGACCACGTGGCCGCCGAATCGGCGCGCCTCGCATGCGAGCGCGGCGCGCGCGTCGCGGTGCTGCCGACGGTGCCGTTCGGCGTTCAGACGGGGCAGCTGGATATTCCTTTCTGCCTCAATATCAACCCGAGCACCCAGCTCGCGATTCTCGAGGACGTGGCGCGCGCGCTCGGCGGACAGGGCGTCACGCGGCTGGTGATCCTCAATGGGCACGGTGGCAACGATTTCCGCGCCATGATCCGCGATCTCCAGCCGCGCGTGCCCAACGTCTTCCTCTGCACGATCAACTGGTGGAGCTGCGTGGATGCGCGGCCGTTCTTCAACGCGCCGGGCGATCACGCGGGAGAGCTGGAGACGAGCGTGATGATGCACGTCGCACCGGAGCTGGTGCTGCCGCTCGAGGAGGCGGGGTCGGGCCGCGAACGCAAGCCGAAGATCGCGGCGCTGCGCGAAGGCTGGGCATGGGCACCGCGGCGATGGACGGCGATCACGGACGACACCGGCGTGGGCGACCCGTCCGCGGCGACGGCGGCGAAGGGCGAGGCGTTCTTTCGAGCCGTGACGGAGCGCATCGGCGGCTTTCTCGTCGAGCTCGCGCATGCGGACACCGGCGACCTGTACACAGATGCGTCGGCGTGAGCGCGCGCGCTCATGACCGATCTTCCTCGCGACAACGACGCGTACCGCTTTCCGGTGTCGGTGAAGGGCGTCGTGCTGCGCGATCATAGGGTCGTCCTCGTGAAGAACCGTCGCGAGGAGTGGGAGCTGCCGGGCGGAAAGCTCGAGCTGGGGGAGGACCCAAGCCGGTGCGTGGCCCGGGAGATCGAGGAGGAGCTGCAGCTCGCGGTCGCGGCCGACCAGCTCATCGACGCGTGGGTGTACACGATCGCAGAGGGAACCCACGTGCTGGTAGTCTCATACGGGTGCACCGAGACGCTGCAGCGACGTGCCGTGCTCAGCGACGAGCACACTGAATTGGAATGGATCGCACTGGCCGACATCGACGGACTGCGCATGCCCGATGGGTACAAGCGGTCGATCCGGCGCTGGGCGGAACGAGGCGAGTCCCGATGACCACACGCTCGGTTCCGGTGTCCGGCGTCGGCGCGATACCGCACGACGTCGTCCGCCGCGCCTCGGCGGCGCTCGCGGAACGCCACACCCTGGCGAACGTTCTGACGTGGGCACGCGAGCAGACGCCTCCGCGCGCCGTGGCGGAGATCGTCACTCAGGACGAATACACGCACGACGTCGTGCTCCCGTTCGACGGCTCACACTTCCTGGCTTTCGACGCCACCTGACTCGGCTCCATCACGGCGGTCGCCGTGTGGGACCATCAGCCATCGGCCGCGGAGTTGCTCGCGGATCGCCTGCAAAGAGGCTGGCAGCCGACGCCGTCCGCACTCAAAGACGGAGACCGCGTGCTCGGTTATGCGGCCTGCGCGGTGACGGCCGAGCACCGACGACCAGGTGCTCGAAGACCTGAGTGAACAGTGGGGGTGGACGCGACGGAGTCATCGCAGGTGGCGTGGTCGCGGCGTACGCTTAGAATCCAGCTGTCGCCTCCGATCGCCTCCTCTCGAAAAGCAATCCCGGCCATGCTCGGACTGCGGTGGACGCTGGGCATCATTACCGCGGTCGCGGCCCTCGGTCTGTTCGGGCTCGCGGTCACCGGTGGGAGGTTCCGACGCTCGTTCGGCGCCTCTGACAGCGGCGTGATGACCGTGCTGCCGGTGCTGGTCGGAGCGGTCGTCGTGGCGTCGCTGCTCTGGCCGGAGCGCCGACCATTGCTGCACGCCGTCGCGGTGCTCATGGTGGGCATCGTGATGGGCGCGGTGTTCATCGCTCGCCACGCGTCGGTGGCGGCCACGGTCGCCATCGTGTACGCGTCGGCCTGGCTGTTCCTCTACTATCGACTCGTGCTCGCATGAAGACCGAACGCGAACGCATGCTGAGCGGCGAGCCGTACGATGCGCGCGATCCGGAGCTGCTTGGCCTCGCGCATCGCTCGCGGGCGCTGCTGGCCCGGTACACGGCGACGTCGTCCACCGACGCCATCGCTCGACGGGACCTCCTGACGCAGCTGTTCGGCTCCGTCGGTGAGGAAGTGTGGATCGAGCCTCCGTTCTTCTGCGACTACGGTGCACACGTCCACATCGCCGCGCGCTCGTTCGTGAACGTGAACTGCGTCTTTCTCGATTCGGCCGAGATTCGCATCGGCTTCAACGCGCTCATCGCGCCGGGGGTGCAGTTGCTGACGGCGACGCACCCGCTGCGCGCCGCCGACCGCATCGCACCCGCGGCCGACCGTGACGCGGGTCGGGCGCCCTATCGCACACACGCGCGTCCGATCACGGTCGGGGACGACGTATGGATCGGCGCGGGAGCCATCGTGCTGCCCGGCGTGACGATCGGCGACGCGGTGACGATCGGCGCGGGAAGCATCGTCACTACGAACATCCCGGCGCACTCGCTCGCGTTCGGCCAGCCATGCCGCGTGCAGCGTAGTCTGTGAAGCGGTCGATCGGCGTGGCGCTCGACCGCCGCGTACTGGCGCGGGCGCGACCAACCGAATAGCCTGGGCGCCATGCTCCGAATCGTGCTCGCCGTCCTTCACCTCCTCGCGCTGGGCATCGGGCTCGGCGCGGTGTGGGCACGTGCACGCGCGCTCGGCGAACGTCCACTCGATCGCCGCGTGGCGCGCCGAGTGTTCGCCGCCGACGGCTGGTGGGGGCTCGCGGCCGGACTCTGGATCAGCACGGGCCTCTGGCGACTGCTCGCGGGCACCGAGAAGGCGACGGGGTACTACCTGTCCAACCACGTCTTCTTCGCCAAGATGGGCTTCCTCGCCGCGATCCTGCTGCTCGAGCTCTGGCCCATCGTGACCCTCGTCGGCTGGCGGCGCCGCGCGGGGCGCGGCGGATCGTCATGGACGCCCGACTTGCGTCAGGCGTCGACCATCCGCCTCATCAGCTATCTGGAAGCCGCGCTGGTGATCGCGATGGTGATTACCGCGGCGCTGATGGCGCGCGGCTACGGAGTCGCCGGTCCGCGGTGACGCTGGAAGCCGCTCGCGGCGCGCGGACGACGGCGCCCGGCGTGGTGCTCTGGCTCATCCCTGCCGCGCTCGCGCTCCACAATCACGTCGTCGTGGCCGGCTGGCTGCTTCGTGGCTACTCACCCGGGCTGGTGACGGCGCTCCTGGTGAACGCGCCGCTCTCCTATGCGCTGTTCAAGCGCGCGACGCGCGAGCAATGGATCCCGTCGTGGAGCTGGTGGCTGTTGCCGCCTGCCGCATTCCTGGCCCACGGCCCGGGACTGATCAGCTTGCTTCTGCTGGCCTGAGCCGACGCGGGCAGTCGGCCCGGCGCCTCTGCGCTCTGGCGGCTGCGCTCCTCTACTCATATGTTTGCAACCATCCCGGGGGTCCGCCGACGCAGGCGAGCCGCCCCTCTCGGGCATGTCGCTCTCGCGGCCCATCGGCCGCGCAACTCCGTTCGAGGGGGTGCATGGCGCGGAGATCTTCCGGCGGTCGAGACGGGGACGGGTTTGCCGAGCCGGGAACGGCTGGCCAGTCGCACCGCGCCGCTCTCCTCGCGCGCGCCTCGCTCGCCGTGCGTCGTGCGCATGCCGCGCACGCGGACGAGCAGGAACTGCTCGCCGCGCTCGCCGAAGCGACGATGCTCGAGCTCGAGGAGCGGGCGCGACGCGACGCCGAGCGCGCTGCGCGGGACGAGCTCGAGGCGGACGTCCGGCGTTTCGCGAAGCGGCTGCGCCGGGACGGCGCGCCCCCCGAGCGAGGCGTACGCCAGATCAAGTCCGCGGTCGAGCCGGAGGTCTTCAGCTCGACCCGCGGGCACGACGGCGCGGACGTCGAATGGCGCCGCGCCCTCGTCGGCGACGTGGTGCGCTGGTTCGTGGAGTCCTACTACGCCGAGTGAACGGTCGCGTGGCGCACTCGCCACGCCTGCGCGCGGTGATGACTTCGCTCGCGCCAGGGTGGCGCGCTAGCTTAGCCCGGTGCACGCATCCAACGCAGTGATCGAGGCGCTCGCGCACGCCCCGGACATCGTCGTCCCGCTCGTGCGCGAGGTGCCGGCAGCCATCCTCAAGCGCCGGCCGGCGCCGGGCCGATGGTCGGCGCACGAGCACGCATGTCATCTCGCCCACGTGCACGGACTGTTCTTCACCCGGCTCGACCACATGCTTCAACATCCGGAGCCGGTGATCCAGCCGTACCAGCCGGGCGACCAGGACCCGGACGATCTGCTGCTGCGCATGGACCTCGAGGAGTCGCTGGCGCGCTTCATCGACGACCGCGCGCGACTCGTGGCCCGACTTCGCGCGCTGCGTCCCGATGAGTGGGCCCGCGCTGCGCGACACGCGGAATATCGGACGTACTCGGTGTTCATCATGTTCCGCCACGTCGCCCTGCACGACTTCCTGCACGGCTACCGAATCGAGGAGCTGCTGCTGCGGCCCGATTGGCTGGAGGAGGCGCCGACGTGACGTCGCCGAAAACGCCCGCAGGGCTGGTGCATCTCTACGTCGGCATCAGCCTCGACGGCCACATCGCGGCGCCGAACGGAGGAGTCGATTGGCTGGAGCCGTACTCGGACGCGCGCGCAGGCTTCGCCCCGTTCGCCAAGACGATCGGATCGACGATCATGGGCCGTGGCACCTACGACTACGCCGTCGCGCAGGGACATGCGGACTTCGGCGGCATGCCGACCTATGTCGTGACCCATCGCGAATTGGCGCCGCCGTCACCGAGCGTCATCCCGTATTCGGGGGATCTCGCTCGGTTGGTCGCGGACGTCCGCGAGCGCCATCCGCGGAACATCTGGCTGATGGGAGGAGGGCTCCTGACGAGGTCCTTCCAGGAGGCCGACCTGATCGACATCTGGTCGATCGCATGGGTACCGACGTTGCTCGGCGCCGGACTCCCGCTGTTTCCGCAGGGCACGTTCGCCGAGCGCAGGCTCCGACTCGTCGACACGCGTACCTATCCGAGCGGCGTGATCGAGTGTCGGTACGAGCGCGCCTGAGGCCGCGCCATTTCGGGGCTGACCGCCGATGCAATACATGATCGTGGAGACGTTCACGAGCGGTCCTGAGCCCGTGTACGCGCGCTTTCGGGCGAAGGGTCGCATGGCTCCGGAGGGCCTCCGCTACATCGGCAGCGTGGTGACGACCGACGGACGACGCTGCTATCAGCTCATGGAGTGCGACGACCGGACACTGCTCGATCAATGGATCGCGGTCTGGTCGGACCTGGTGGCGTTCGACGTAATTCCCGTGATCTCGTCGGCGGAAGCCGCCGAACGATTCGGCAGCGGAGCGTGATCGACCTCACGAGGTCACGGCGACGACGCTGCCGCCGATGACGCGCCACGCGCCGTTCGTGCGCTTCCACACGCGCAGATAGCGATATCGGCCGTCGACCTGAACGCCCAGATAGCTCCCCTCGAGCGTCACCGTCACCGCCACCACGACGACGTCGTCGATCGCGTTGACGACACGGTCGCTGGCGTCGGCGCGGCGTAGCTGGACCCCGCCCGAGCGATAGTTCGCCAGATCGAGCGCCTTGGTGGCTGTCTGTCCATCGGGGCCGTTGAAAAGCAGATCATCGTGCAGGAGATCGTCGAGCAGTTCGACGTCGTTGGTGGTGACGGCGCGAAGGAGCGCTTGCTCGCGCGCGACGACCTCCGCTTCGGGGGTGGCATCCATGCAGCGAGGGGGGAAGAGCGTGAAGAGACCTTGGAGACCTTGCGGACCGTCGTGGCGCGGACAAGTTCTGCTGCAACGCGGTGGGCGGTGTCCCTCCACGATGTCCTCCCGTGCCCTGACTCCGCAACGCACGAAGCTCGTGATCGCAAGCGCACTTCGCCGTTCCACGACACCAGCAGCCATCGACACCACGTGACCGCCTTGGAGACCGCTCACCTCCGTCTCGCGCCATGGGCGCCGGAGCATCTGCTGGCCCTCATCGACGGGCCGGAGCAGTTCGAGGCCAAGGCGGGACTCCCGCTGGCCGACGGGCTGCGGGAGTTCTTCGTGTCCGGCGACGTGTCGCCGGCATGGGTAGAAGCGCTCCGGGCGTCGACGAGTTTCGACCCGTGGAAACATGGATTCGCCGTGGTGCATCGTGACGACGAGCGCATCATCGGCAGCGCCGCGTTCAAGGGTCCACCGGACGACGACGGCGTCGTGGAGATCGCGTACGGCATCGCGCCAGGGTACCAGGGGCGCGGATTCGCGACGGAAGCAGCAGGTGCGCTGGTCGCCTTCGCGCTGGAGCGCGTGGACGTGACCTCGATCCGCGCGCACACGCTGCCGGAAAGCAATGCCTCCGGACGCGTGCTCGCGAAGAACGGTTTCCATCAGCTGGGTGAGGTGATCGATCCGGAGGATGGCCCGGTCTGGCGGTGGGAACGCGCGATTGGCTGAAATGTCGATTCTCGACCGCGCGATCGTGCCAGCCGCCGTGATCGCCCTCGGACTCACCCTTGGCGGGTTCGCGGTCGGGAATGGGTTCGCGCGCGCGCGCTCGGCGGACCGCTACGTCACGGTGAAAGGCGTCGCCGAGCGGGAGGTGCGGGCCAACCTGGCCATCTGGCCATTGCGGGTGGTCGGCGCGGACAACGATCTCACGGCGGCCAACGCCAAGGTGGCGAAGAACCTCGCGGGCGTGCGGGAGTTTCTCGCTCGGCACGGCGTGGACACCAGCCAGGTGCAGCTCGCCGAGTTCACGGTGAGCGACGCCTTGGCCAACGAGTATGCGCCGGACCGGCAGCCAGCGAATCGGTACATCATCCGACAGACGATGATCGTGCGGTCCAATCAGCCCGACAAGGTGCTCGCCGCGAGCCAGCAGGTGAGCGAGCTCGCCACGATCGGTGTGGTGGTGTCGTCGGGCGGGCAGGGTGAGATGGGTGGCGGTCCGACCTTCGTGTTCTCGGGACTGAATCAGCTCAAGCCGGCGATGATCGCCGACGCCACGGCACGCGCGCGAGAGGCGGCGGCGCAGTTCGCGCGCGACTCGGACACCGAGCTCGCCGGGATCCGGCAGGCGAACCAAGGGGTGTTCGAGATCCTACCGCGCGACCAGGCGCCAGGGATCTCCGAGGAGAGCCAGATTGCCAAGGTCGTGCGCGTCGTGTCGACGATCGACTACTACCTGCGATAGCGGGTGCCGATCGTGGAGGACGCCAAGCCGGTGGACGAGCGTCAGGGGATCCCGCGCCGCATCGTCGGCTACCATCGAGACGAGCTCGGAGACTGGGTCGCGGAGCTGAACTGCGGCCACGGGCAGCACGTTCGTCACGACCCGCCGTGGCAGGTGCGCCCCTGGGTGACGACGGAGGCGGGACGCGCCGAGCATCTCGGCACGACGCTGGTCTGCGTGCGATGCGTCGAGGCGCGCTGACGTTGCTCGTCGGCCTCGGGCTCACGCGGATGCGAGTGACCGTAACGCCGTGGCGAGGGATGGCGAGGTGAGTCTCCAGCCTCGCGATCCGGAGTTCGAGTCGCGCATCCGCGCCAGCTTCGCACGGCAGCGCTTCATGGCGACGCTCGGCGCGACGCTGGAGAGCATTCTTCCGGGCGAAGTCCGGATCGCCTTCGCGTTTCGGGAGGACCTCACCCAGCAGCATGGCTTCCTGCACGCCGGCGTCTCGACGGCGATCGCCGACAGCGCCTGCGGCTACGCGGCGTTGAGTCTGATGGAGCCTGGCGTCGGCGTGCTCGCCGTCGAGTTCAAGATCAACATGCTCGCGCCCGCCGCGGGTGAGCGCTTCGTCGCCGTCGGACGCGTCGTGCGTGCGGGCCGGACGCTCACGGTGTGCACGGCCGAGGTGACCACCGAGCGCGATGGCACGACGACGACCGTGGCGATGCTGCAGGGGACGATGATGTCCGTCCGTGGCCGTGCCGACGTGAGCGACTGAGTATGAGCGACTCGGTGCCACGCCTGAACACATCGCGACTGTGCCTTCGCCCGCTCGCCGCCGCCGACGTCGACGCGTACTCGGCGATGATGGCCGATCCCGACGTCACGCGATACCTCGGCGACGGGCGTCCATTGGGTCGCGCGGACGCCTGGCGACAGCTCGCGCTGTTGATCGGTCACTGGGAGCTGCGCGGCTTCGGGATGTGGGGTGTCGAAGAGCGCGAGACCGGTCGCTTTCTCGGCCGCATCGGCTGCTACGAGCCTGAGGGATGGCCGGGATTCGAAATCGGCTACGTGCTCGCGCGCGAGGCGTGGGGGCAGGGCTTCGCGCGCGAGGGAGCCGCGGCCGCGCTCACCTTCGCGCAGCGGGTGCTGGGCCGCGAAGAAGTGATCAGCATCATCCGGCCGGCGAACACGGCCTCGATCGCTGTGGCGACCAGCCTTGGCGCACGGCGCACGCGTCGCGTCGATTTTTACGGTGCCGACAGCGCGATCTACACCTATCCTCAGTGGCTCAAGGCGTAGAGGACGTAGTTCGTCGCCAGCTTGTAGGCGTCGTTGGAGAAGTTGATGGCGTAGTAGCCCTGCCCGGACCACTCCATGTAGTCGCCGATGTCGTTGTTGTAGTTGATGATCACCATCAACCGCTTCTTCGGGTCGTTGTCCTCGAAGATGCCCTTGTACTCGGCGCGCCAGCCCACGTCATCGGGGTGGCTCATGCCGTCGAGCGACTGGATCTTGAAGAAGGAGTCGAAGATCGGGTGCGTGACGTCGAGCGGAATGATACGACCGTTCGGCAGCACCTTCTTCATCGACTGCTCGAAGTTCTGCCACTGGTAGGGTCCGTAGAAGTCGTCGACGATGAGGAAGCCGCCCTTGGCGAGCCAGGTGCGCAGCCCCGCGGCCTGGCTGTCGTCTGGGCGCCACCAGCCGGGCTCGGAGAGGTAGGCCACCGGATAGCGACCGAGCTCGGGGTCGTCCATCGCGTGGATGTTGCTCTCGCGGACGTGGGGGTGCACGGCGGTGAGGTCGTTCAGGATGGTCATGAAGTTCCGCTCCATGGCCGGATAGTCGAACTCCCATCCGCTGCGTCCGTACACGGTGTAGCTCAGCCGCACGAAGGTGAACCTGCCGTCATACGACGCGTTCGGCTCCTGCATGATGCGGCGGCGCCATTGAGCGTAGCCATGGGTGGCGGTCAGGGTGGCGCCAATGCCGATCGCCGCGACGCACGACGCGACGACGGCGGAGCGGTGAAGGGCAGGGAGCCGCAGGCGCACGCTCAGTGGGTCAGCCCGTACACGATGTAGTTCGTGGCGAGCTTGTACGCATCGTTCGAGAAGTTGATCGCATACACGCCCTGGCCCGACCACTCCATGTAGTCGCCGATGTCGTTGTTGTAGTTGATCACGACGAGCAGCCGTCGCGACGGATCGTTGTCCTCGTAGATCCCGAGGTACTGCGCCTTCGCCGCGTCGTCATCGGGATGCGACATCCCGGTCAGCGATTCGATCTTGAAGAACGAGTTGAAGACCGGATGCGACACGTCGAGCGGGACGATGCGGCCGTTGGGCAGCACCTTCTTCATCGCCCGCTCGAAGTTGTCCCACTGGCGGTTGTAGAAGTCGTCAATGATGAGGAAGCCGCCCTTCTCGATCCACGTGCGCAGCCCGGCGGCCTCCTCGTCCGTCGGAAGCCAGAAGCCCGGCTCGCAGAGATACGCGACGGCGTACCGCGAGAGGTCGGGGTCGTCGAGGGTGAGAATGTTGCTCTCGCTCACGTGGGGATGGACGGTCGTGAGATCGTTGAGGATCGTCATGAAGTTCCGCTCCATCGCCGGGTAGTCGGCGCTCCAGCGGCCGGAGTACCCGGTGTATCGCAGGCGCACGAACGTGAATTGGCCGTCGTAGGCCGCGTTCGGCTCCAGCTGCATACGTCGGAAGTAGCCGCGCTGCGCACCGGCCCGCGCCGCGACGACGAGCGTCGCGAGCGCGAGGCCGAACGCGGCGAGCCGACGCCAGCGGCGTGCGCGCAACGCGTGCAGCAGACGCATCACCCTCGAACTACCGCTGCTCCCGCTCACGCTCGCGCCGGCCGCCGGCCAACGAGCGGTAGTACTCCTCGACCGCCGCGCGGTACTCCTCGGGCACGGGCGAGCGCGTGCCGAGCGTCGGCCCGTTCGGCTGTGCGCCGACGATCTTGCGCGCGAGGGCGAACTCGAAATCCTTGAGCCCGTCGATCACCTGCGTCTCGAGCCGCTCGGCGGCGCGCGGGTCGTCGAGTGCGCCGCTGCGCTCGAGTTGGCGCATCGCGTCGATAGCGCGATCGAGCTGCGAGACGTCGATCCCTTCGCCGGCCAGTGCGCGGCGCAGCTGCTCCGCGTTCGTTCGCCGTAGGCCGAATGCGCGTGAGAGCTGACGCGCATCGCCGTTCGAAGCGTCGTCGGCTGCACCGCCGGAGGGGTTCTGCCCGCCCTGCGAGGAGCCACCGCGCGACTGCTGGCCGCCTTGCTGTCCTTGCTGGCCCTGAGCGCTTTGCTGTCCTTCGCCTCCGCCCTGTTGGCCCCGTTGGCCGTCTTGACCCTGCTGGCCGCTCTGACCCTGCTGGCCCTGTCCCTGCTGACCCTGTCCCTGTTGGCCTTGCGCGCTCTGACTCCCTTGCTGGCCGCGCTGCGCACCGCGATCCGCCATCTGGTTCCGCAGCGACTCCATGCCGCGTACGAGCTCGCGCGTCTGCTCCAGCGCGCGGTTCTGGCGCACGTCGGTCGGTGCGGCGCCGATCGCGCCCGCCGCCGCGCGCATCCTCTCTGCAACCTCGGCAATGTTCTCGCTGATCGTGCCTTCGAACGCGTTCGCGTACTCGGGCGAGCTGCTGCGGATCGCGTTCTTCGAGAACTCGAGCTTGTCGCGGATGCGCTGCTCGCGCACCGCCTGCGCCGCCTCTCCGACCTTTCGCGCCGCGTTCGGCTGCTCCCGCCGGCCTTCACGGCTCACACGATCGGCCGCCGCCTCGAACTGCTCGATCTCGCGGGCGAGCGAGTCCTTCCGCTCGGTGAGCCGCTGGATCTGCTGCCCCCGCTGCTGAGGGGTTCCATTGCCCGACGCGCGCACCTGCTCGGCGATCTCGCGCTGGCGCTCCTCGAGCGAGCGCGCCTGCCGCTCGAGCTGTCGCACGCTCTGGCTCACACGGTCGGAGCGCGCGCCTTCCAGCCCGCTCGCGGCCCGGCCGAGCTGCTCGAGCGCGTCCTTCCCCTGCTGCGGCGAGCCGGCCGCGGCACGGCGCATCGCGTCCGCCGCGCGCTGCATCTGCTGCGCGGCCTGCTCCAGCTCCGGCGACTGACGCTCGCGAGCGAGGCGCTCGAGCCGGCGCGCCTCCTCCTCGGCCTGGCGTGCGAGCTCGCGCTGGGATGCACCGCCGCCGCCGCCGCCACCGCCGCTCGCGCTCTGATCCTGGCCCAGTCGCTCGCGCATCGCGTCTGCCATGCGCTGCATCCGCTCATTCTCCTGCTGCTGCCGGCGAGCGAGCTCCTTCAGCTTCTCGAGCGCTTCGTCCGCCGCGCGTTCGGCGCTCTGCTGCGGCTGACCCGACTCGCTCTGCACCGCCTCGTACTGGTTGCGCAGCTTGTCGGTCTGGAGCTCGAACAGGTCGGCGAGATCTTCCGGGCGCTGGCCTCCTCCGCCACCGCCGCCGCCGCCCCCCTGCTGCCCGCCGAATTGCACCTGTACGTCGCGGTACATCGCCTCGGCGCGCTGCAGCCGCTGCAGCGCCTGCTGCTCGGGGGGCAGCGCGTCGCGGCCCAGCCCCCTCACCAGCCGCTCCTCCGCCACACGCAGCGCGGTGATCGCCTGGGTCAGCTCGGCCTCGATGTGCACGAACATCGTGTCGGCGGCTTTCGCACCGCGTTCCTGCATGCGGCGCGTCAGCGTCTCGACGTCCTCCCGCAGACGACCTTCGGCAATGTTCACCGTCGCGATGTCCTCGCGGCGCTTCCGTGGTGCACTGGTGGCGCTGTCGCGCAGCCAGTTGAACGTGGCGGCGACAACCTCACGCTGACGTGCGACGAAGCCTTCGGGCGAATCTCCAGCGCCTCCGCCTCCACCCCCGCCGCCGCCCTGCTGCTCGGCCTGGCGGTAGTTCTTGCCGAACGGCCGGACCTCGAGGAAGTAGACGTCGCTCGAGCCGGTGTTGCCCGCACCGTCCCGCGCCACGGCGTGGTAGGCGATCAGGTCGCCCGGCGTGAGCTGCATCTCCTCGAGGAACATCGTGTGCGCCGCGCTCGGCTCCTTCGCGCCGCGTCCCGCGCCGCTCAGCGCGACGCGCTTCTCTTCACCGCCGTTCACCCGATAGCGCAGTTCCATCGACTCGACGCCGTAGTCGTCCGAGGCGCCGATGCCGATCGTCAACTCCTCGACGTTCGTGACCTTCGTGTCGCGCCCGGGCTTCTCGATCTGGACCCTCGGCGGTCGGTCAGGGAGCGCGTCCACCGCGTACTGCACTGGGCCGGTGACCGTGGCACCGTCCACCGTGGTGAGGTCGACGCGGTAGAAGCCGCTCGTCGCCACCTTGAACGATCCACTCAGTGATCCGGCGGAGTCCGCGACGAGCGGCACCGTGGCGCCGTTGTCGAACGCGATCGTGCCGCCGCGCACGGGCATCGTCACCGTCGGCCGCACCGTGACCGTGGAGCCGACGACCGCGGCGACGTCGCCGCCGTCGGTCACGTGCTCGGCCGGGAGCTGAGTGTACGCGGGATAGCGCACGTCCAGTGCGAGGCGGCTCACGGCGGGCAGGTTGGAGACGCTGAGCCGATACAGCGCCGAGCGGATTCCGTTCGACTCGACGTAGTACTCGGTCGCCTTGGCGACGTCGAACAGCCGCGAGGTGAACTTGCCTTCGGCCCGGTCGCGTGACATCGGCAGCCGGGTCCACACCTGGGTGGAGTCGGTGCGGAACGACAGCTCGGCACTGTCGGACGAGAATCCCGAGAGCGACGCGCCGACGTCGACCGATGCGCCCTTGGGCACCTGGGCGTTGCCGGGGATGACACGCACGGCCATCACCGGCGTTGCCGCTTCGGCGGTGCCCCACGGGACGAACAGGGCACGGGCCGTATCGCGCAGCCCGTCCGGACCGAACAGCATGAGCACCGCACCAGCCGCGACCGTCGCTCCGAGGACACGCAGCGCGCGCACTTTGCGCGGCCGCTCGATGCGTCCGTCGCTCTCCAGCGGGCGAATCGCGGTCACCGTACGTCCGACCAGTCGCGCCGAGAGCGACGGCGACGAGCGCATCGCCTCCGGCGCGTGCAGCTCGTGCACCGCGGAGAGCAGCGACTGCTTGAGCTCGGGGGCGCGCTCCTCGACGTAGAGGGCGAACCGCTGGTCGCTCGTGCGTCGCGCGAGCGGCACGACGAGGAAGCGGATCAGCGTGCCGACGATGATCCCATAGGCGATCACGCGGATCGCGATCAATCCGGGTCCCTCCGGTGTGGCGAACCGGCTGACCGCGAATGCCACCACCAGGCCGATCACCATCGCCAGCGCGATCCAGGCGAGCGCTTCGAGCAGGATGCGCTGCCGCCACTGGCGCCGCAGCACGGCGAGCGAGGCGAGGAGTTGATCGGCCTGGGTCATGAGCCTTCTCCGGAGGACGGAACGGACGTGATGGGATTGGCAACGGCGCGCCATCCGCGGCTCGCCAGCAGCATCTCGAGCAGGAGGAGCACGGCGACCACGGCGATCACGATGCGCCACAATCCCTGCCGCCGCTCGATCTCCGCGGGGGCAGGGAGTGCGTCGCCAGCCATCGCGCTCGCGTCGCCCCGACGAACTCCCGCAAGAAGATCGCCGGGCAGCATGGGCGTGAGATCGGATTCCACGGCCGGCGTGTTGACGGCGAGCTGCGCGACCGGCGGACCTCTCGTCTCGCCGTCGTGGAGCACGTACACGCCGGCCTCACGCAGAGGCACGCTCGCGTCCCGCCGGTCGCGGGAGGGTCGCACGATCGATCCATCGGGAGTCGATACCACGGGCTCGCGCGCGATGGCCGGAAGCAGCCAGCTCTCACCGGTCGCGCGCGCGAGCGGCGTTGCTGCGCGTCCGGTGGCGTACAGGACGAGCCGACGCACGAACGGCAGGTAGGCGGGCTGCAAGGGGAAGTCCCCGGCCCGCGCGTCGAGCGGCGTGCCGAGCACGATCACGTGGCCACTGCCCTCGGTGCGCTCGACCATCGCCGCGGAGCCGTCGTCGAAGCGCGCGACGATCTCGCCACCGTTCGCCGGCTCGAGCCGCGCATGACGGAGAAAGCGTGGCGCGACGAGTGCCGCGGGCGTCTCGCGGAAGGGCGCGAGCAGCGGATGGTCGACGCGCACGTCGCCGAGGGAGCCACCGCGGTCTTCGGTGCGGTCGGCGAGCCCGTCGACGGAGGCGGGCAGCAACGCGATGGTGGTCGAGCGGCGCGCCAGCCGGCGCGCGGCGACCTGAACCAGGCCACCTCCCCGCGCGGTCCACGCTCGCAGCGCCTCGCCGGCGCTTCCACTCGGCGGCGACACGTCCCACAGCAGCACGAGCGCCGCGTCCTCGAGCGCGTCCGCGTCGATCGCCGACGGACGGACGCGCTGCAGGCGCACCGAAGGCGCGCGACCGACGGCGAGTGCGCGCTCGATGTACAGCGTCTCGTCGCGCTCGGCGTCGTCTGGCGCGACGAGGAGCACGCGCACCTCGTCCTGCGACGTCAGGGTGAAGCGCGCCGTGTCGTCGGCGGCGAGCGAATCGGGATCGATCGTCACCTCGCCGCGCACGAGGCCAGCCGGAAGCGGTACCGGCTCGAACGTCACCTTGGTATCACCCACCGCAGCAGCGGTCACGACGCGCGTTCCACTCGGCCGCCCGTTGAGCCGGAGCATCACGTTCATCGGGCGTCCGGCTCCCGAGCCGCGTGCAGACACGTGCGCCGTGACCGCGAGCCGCTCGCGGCCGCCCGCGGCGATGGGGCGCGCCTCGGTGACGGCCACGGTCGCGTTGGCGCGCGGCGCAGTACTGCGCGACAGCTCGGGAGTGCGCACGCGAAGAGTGGCCGGGATCTCCAGCCCCGCGAGCCCCGCCGTTCCGCTGCGCTGCAGGTCGGAGACGAGGACCACGTCCACGGGCGAGCTACCGGTGCGCGCGTCGGCGGCGATCTGGCGCGCCGCTCGCAAGCCCGCCGCGTACCGGGTTCCGGCGGTTCCAGGCGTCGCCTTGGCCAGAGCGGCGAGCGCGAGGCTCTTGTCGCTGGTGAGCGGCTGGGCGATCTCCGCCTCGTCGTCGAACACCACGAGCGCTACGCGGTCGGTCGCGGCCAGTCCGGCGATCGCGCTCCTCGCCGCATCGACCGCCGCGGTCCACACGCCGCGGTGACCCATGCTCATCGAGCGATCGAGCAGCACGATCATGGTGCGATCGCCAACGGCGGCGTGAGTGATGCCAGGCCGCGACCAGAGCGGCCGAGAAAAGGCGAGCACGAGCAGCACGATGGCCAGCGCGCGCAGCAGGAGGAGTGGCCAGTCGGTGATCCGCCGCCGCTGGGCCGTGCGAATCGGCAGCCGCTCGACGAACATCAACGACGGGAACCGATGCGGGGTATCCTTGTCGCGGTGCCGCAGGTGCAGCACGATCGGCACGATCACGGCCGCGAGGCCGGCAAGGAAGGCGGGCACGAGGAATCCCATCAGCGCACCCGGCTCCGCGCGAGACGACGATCGAGGTACGCGTGCAGCGCACGGTCGAGCGGTTGGTCGGTGTCCACGCGCACGTAGTCCGCCCCCGAGGCGGTCAACCGCTTGGCGACCGCGGCGTGATGCGCGCCCGCCTGCTCGAGGTATCTCTTGCGGAGATCGTCCGGCCGCACCGCGATGCGCGTCTTGGACTCGGAGTCCTCGAACGTCGCGGCCGCGGTGAAGGGGAAGTCGCGCTCCGCCGCATCCACCACGTGGAAGATGATCAGGTCCTGCCCGCGCATGCGCAGCGCGTCGGCGCATCGGCCAAGCTCCGCCGGCGACTCGTAGCAGTCGGTGACGAGGACGGTGATCCCGGCGCGCGTCGTCATGTGCGCCAGCCTCTGCACCGGAGTGGCGAGCGATCCCGCCCCCGTCGCCTTGGAACGGCCGAGCGTGTGCAGGAGGAGCTGGAGGTGGCGCGCCGACGGCGGCACGATGTCCACGATGTCGCCGGTGAACGTCGCGAGTCCCACGCGGTCGCCCTGCTGCTGCGACAGCCAGGCGAGCGACGCGATGAGGAAGCGGCCGTAATCGTACTTGGTGACGCTCTTGCTGCCGTAGTCCATCGAGGCCGACGAGTCGAGCGCGAAGATCACGCTGGCGTTGGTGTCCGCCTCGAACTCCTTCATGTAGAACCGATCGGTGCGGCCGAGCAGCCGCCAGTCGATGCGTCGCAGGTCGTCGCCGGGCTGGTAGGAGCGATGCTGGGCGAAGTCCGTCGAGGATCCCTTTCGCATCGAACGGTGCTGGCCGTGCATGAAGCCGTCCACCACCGTCCTCGCGAGCAGCGCAAGGTCGGTGATCCGCGCCAGCAGCGCGGGGTCGAGGAAGGAGGCAGGAGCGGCGGGCACGTCAGAGCGCGGCGCGAGGATTGGGCGCTGCGGCGACGAGCTTTCCGATCAGTGTCTCGGTGGTGATCTTCTCCGACTGCGCCTGGAAGTTGAGCAGGATGCGATGGCGCAGGACGGGCAGGGCGAGCGCACGCACGTCGTCGAAGGTGACGTGGGTGCGCCCCTGGAGCAGCGCACGCGCCTTGGAGCCGAGGATCAGCGCCTGCGCGGCGCGCACACTGGCGCCGTACGACACCCAATCCTTGATGAAGCTCGGCGCCGCGGCCTCGGTGGGGCGGCTGAGTCGCACCAGGCGCACGGCGAAGCGCGTCACCTCGTCGGCCACGGGCACGCGCCGCACGACGCGCTGGAAAGCGAGGATCTCCTCGCGCGAGACGACCGGCTTCACCGCCTCGGGCGGCACCGTCGTCGTCGAGCGCACGACGTCGACCTCCTCGTCCTCCGGGAGATAGCCGAGCACGATCTCGAACATGAACCGGTCGAGCTGCGCTTCGGGGAGTGGATAGGTGCCCTCGAGCTCGATCGGGTTCTGCGTCGCGAAGACGAAGAACGGCGGCTCGAGATCGTAGGTGCGTCCCTGGACGGTGACGCGCCGCTCCTGCATCGCTTCGAGCAGCGCGGCCTGCGTCTTCGGCGGCGTGCGGTTGATCTCGTCCGCCAGCAGCACGTTCGCGAACACCGGCCCCGGCATGAAGATCAGTCGCCGACGACCCGTCTCCGGGTCGTCCTGGATCACGTCCGTCCCCGTCACATCGGACGGCATGAGATCCGGGGTGAACTGGATGCGCGAGAAGGAGAGCGCGAGCGCGCGCGCCATCGTCGAGATGAGCAGCGTCTTGGCGAGACCGGGCACGCCGACGAGCAGGCAGTTGCCGCCGGCGAACAGCGCGATGAGCGACTGCTCGACGATGGCGTCGTTGCCGACGATCACCTTGCGCAGCTCCGTCCTGATCCGGCCACCAGCCTCGGCGAGGCGGTCGGCCAGCTCGGCGTCGTCGAGCCGGTCCAGGTCGGCGGGGGTGGCGGTGGCGGTTGCGGTCAAGCGCTCCTCGTGGTCATCGGGTGAGTGCGTACACCAGATAGTTCACACCCAGCTTGTACGCATCGTTGGACATCTTCACCGGGAAGAACTCCTCGTCGGAGAACTCCCAGTACTCGGACACGTCGTTGTTGTAGTTGATCATCGCCAGCAGGCGCCCGTTGCGATCGTTGTTCTCGTAGATCCCCCAGAACTCCGACGGCAGCCCGTAATACGGGTGGTGGTAGTCGAGCGTCGTGATGTGGTAGAACGCATCGAACACCTTGTCCTCCGGCGTCATCCGCATCGGCTGCAGCTCCGGGAAGACCCGACGCATCTGCGCCTGGAAATTCTCCCAGTGGTTGCCGGCGAAATCATCAAAAATGATGAAGCCGCCCTTGAGCAGATAATTCCGCAGTCCGGCGACCTCCGCGTCCGACGGCTTCCAGTAGCCGGGCTCGCACATGTACGCCACCGGGTACTTCGTCAGCTCGGGGTCGTCGAGCGTGAGGATGTTGCTCTCGGCCGTGCGCGACCGGATGTTCGAGATCTCGCCGACGATCTTCGTGAAGTGCCGCTCGCCGCGCGGGTAGTCGTGCGCCCATTTGACGTCGCCGCGGAAGCCGCCGAACCCTCCCGTCGTCATGTCGAAGCGGATGCGCACGAACGTGTAGCGTCCGTCGTAGGGCACGTTGGCCACGACCGGCTCCGGTTGCTCGCCGCCGAACCGCCCTTGCGCCCAGCCGAGCAGCGGCGCGCCGAGGCTCGCGAGCCCCAGCGCGGCGACGACGCCGGCGATCGCGCGGCGGTGGAGCCTCATGGCGTTGACTTCTGCTGCGCCGCGCGCAGCTCGAGCAACAGCGCCTGACCCTTCTCGAACGACGGCGCCTGTTCCAGCACGGCGAGCACTTCACGCCGCGCGGACACGACGTCGCCCGACGCGGCGAGCGCGCGCGCGAGCTCGTAGCGTGCGTCGATCGGGTCGGGCGGGTTGAGCGCGATGATCGCCCGCCGCTCGCGCAGCGCCGTGCGGTGGTCGCCGGCGCGAGTCGCGAGCTCGGCGAGCTTGCCGTGAAGGTCGACGTCGTACGGCGAGATCCAGAGCAGCCGCTCGATCGGCGCGCGGGTGCCGACCGTGTCGCCGAGCTTCTCGCGCAGGCCGACTTCGAGCGAGTTCGCCTCCCACGCGGTCTCGCTGCTGTGCGTCACCCTCGTGATCTGCGCCAACGCCTCGCGGAAGTCGCCGCGGTCGGCGGCCAGGCTAGCGAGATACTGTGCCGGCGAGCTCGGGCCGGCATAGTCGGGAAAGAGCGCCTGCGCGCGCTCGAGCGCGGCGCGCGCCGAATCGGCCTGCTTGCGCTGCAGGTACTCTGCGCCCCGACGCATCGCCGCGACGAACTCGCCACCGACCACCGTCCCGCTGTCCGACGCCGTGATCGCGCGAAGGGGAGAGGCGAAGCGCGCTCGCACGAAGTTGTCGAACCGCGCGTCCATCTGCGGGGGCGTCACCTTCAACACCCGTGCGAACACGGCCGGCGTCGTGAGCCCGTCCTTGTACGCCAGCAGCATGTCGACGATCGCCTTCGGCCCGAACTCCTTCTCGATCATCTCGCAGACGAGCGAGGCCTGGTAGTAGCTGAGCTGGACCTCGCCGCCGAAGCGCGGCCGCACGAAGCCGTCGTTGAGCTGGCTCACGGGACGCAGCCGCTTCGACCCGTACGCCGCGATGAACTCCGCCGTGGGACCCGCGCCCCAGCCGGCGCGCGCGCGACGCTCCTCGAGCACCGACAGCCCCTCCGACAGCCACCGCGGAACGCGGTGGCCGCTCATTCCGAGCGTGAAGGTGTGCGCGAGCTCGTGCCAGGCGGTGGAGCCCCAGTTGAACTCCCCGCGCTTCCGCGCCGACGGCGCGTCCATCGCGAGCAGATTGCCGAAGCTCACGCCAAGCGCCCCGAGTCCCGCGATCCCCATGGTGCGCACCGAGAAGTCGGCGTGGCGTCGATACAGCTCGATGCGGATCGGGCCCTCGGGCCGGTATCGGTAGCGGGTCGACAGCGAGTCGTACGCCTCCTCGAGGAGCGGGAGGAGGTACGTCGTCAGGAGCTCCGACTCTTCCGGCGGCGCGATGATGCGGAACCGGCTGGTCTCCGTCGTCTTGAACGTCTTGAGCTGATCGAGCAGGTCGAGGGTGTTCTTGTGCCAGAGGTTGAACGCATCGATCGCGAACGCGCGCTCGAGGTGGGCGCGCCCCTGCTCGATCTGTCCCCACCGCAGCTCGTTGGTGCCGAGCAGGCCGAGCGCGCGCAGCGACGTCGAGTCGAGCGTCAGCGCTTCGCGTGCGAGCGAGATGCCGTCGGCGTACCGGCGGTGACCCACCGCGGCCTCGGCCAGCTCGGCATAGAACTCGGCCGGCCGCGGGTTGAGCCGCCGCGCCGCATCGCGCGCCTGGGCGAACAGACTCTGCTCACCCTGCAGCCAGGCGATCGCCCCGAACAGGGACCACGCGGCGATGGACGACGAATCCACCGCGAGGGCGGCGCGCACCGCCGTCGTCGCCGAATCGTACGCCTCGGCCGAGAGATGCAGCCGCGCCAGCGCGAGGTGCGCTGGCACCAGCGACCGGTTCGCCGCGAGGCTGCGCCGGAGCAGGGCGGGTGCCGGTCCCTCGCCGGAGAAGCTCGCCACGCGGCTCAGCCCGAGCAGCGCGCGCGCATTGCCGGGTGCCTTGCGCAGGACCTCCTCGAACGAGGACTTCGCGTCAGGGGCGTCGTACTTGTCGAGGAACAGCTCACCGGCGCGGAGCCGCGCGTCGAGGTTGGACGGATCCGCCGAGTAGGCGGCGTCGAACGCGGCGAGCGCGCTCCGCACGGCGCTCGCACTGCCGCGCGTCTGCAGGAGGTAGGCGCGTCCCGCCGCGACGCGATCGGTCGACGTCCAGCCGCTCGCGCCCCGCTCGTAGGCCGACGTCAGCGCCGACGCGCGACGCAACGCATCCACGTGGTCGCCACGACGCTCGGCGAGCTCCGCGAGCGTCACCGCCGCCGAGCGCCATCCAGTTGCCTGGCGCGCCACCGCGTCCTGCAGCGCCGAGTCCGCGGCGGCCAGCCGGCCGCGCATCACGAGCGTCTCACCGAGGAGCGACGCGA
>DATFOL010000106.1:0-6452 GCA_035265545.1 Gemmatimonadaceae bacterium
GGAATCCTCACGCGAGCTCACGTCGCGTGGCGTCGAGCACCGGACCGACGTCCCGCTCGGCGTGATGATCGAGACGCCGGCGGCGGCCGTGGCCAGCGACACGCTGACCCAGCACGTCGACTTCTTCAGCATCGGAACCAATGACCTGGTGCAGTACACGCTCGCCGTCGATCGCGGAAACGCCAACCTCGCGCCGCGCTACACGCCGCTGCACCCGGCGGTGCTGCGCCTCATCCGTCGAACGGTGGAGGTCGCGGAGCTGGGGAACATCGATGTCGCCGTCTGCGGGGAGATGGCGTCACAGCCGTTGATGGCGTTCGCCCTCCTCGGCCTTGGCGTGCGGCAGATGAGCGTCGCGCCGCGATCGGTTCCGCTCGTGAAGCGAATCGTCCGCAGCGTGACGGCGGCGCACGCCAAGCTCGCCGCGTCGGCTGCGTTGCGCGCGCTCACGGCGGAACAGGCCCGGCACGAGCTCGCTCGGAGGCTCGCCGAAGTCGTCGGTGACGCGCCGTATCTCTACGACGGGTTGCCCGAGGGGCGCTGAGTCGTTTGTTTTAACGACTACCGTCCTCGACGGTCCAGGGGCCCGGCAGCATGGTGTCGGGCCCTCTTTTCTTCCTCTCCGAACCCCAGTGGGGAACTGCCGTGTACGATCGCTGTCTCTTCACGTCTGAATCAGTCACCGAAGGCCATCCGGACAAGGTCGCGGATGCCATCTCGGATGCCGTGCTCGATGCCCTGCTCGCGGAGGATCCTGCCTCGCGCGTGGCGTGCGAGACGCTCGTCACGACCGGCCTTGCAGTGATCGCCGGCGAGATCACGACGAACGCGTACGTGCATCTTCCGGAGGTCGTGCGCTCGACGATCGCGCGCATCGGCTACACCGATGCCGGCTATGGCTTCGACAGCCATACCTGCGCGGTGATGAGCACCATCGACCGGCAGTCGCCCGACATCGCCATGGGGGTCGATACGGGCGGCGCCGGCGATCAGGGAATGATGTTCGGCTACGCGACCGACGAGACGGAGGAGCTGATGCCGCTTCCGATCGTGCTCGCGCACCGCATCACCCGGGCGCTCGCCGAGCGCCGGCGCAACGACAAGGCGTTCAAGTGGCTGCGCCCCGACGGCAAGGCGCAGGTCACCGTCGTGTACGAGGACAACGTTCCCGTCGCCGTCGACACCGTCGTCGTGAGCACCCAGCACGCGGAGGAGATCTCCAACGCGAAGCTCCGCAAGGCGATCATCGCCGGCGTGATCGAGGCGTCCATCCCCAAGGAGCTGCGCGACCGCAAGATCAAGTATCACATCAATCCGACCGGCCGCTTCGTCATCGGCGGTCCGCAGGGCGATGCCGGCCTCACCGGCCGCAAGATCATCGTCGACACCTACGGCGGCATGGGCCGTCACGGCGGCGGGGCGTTCAGCGGCAAGGACCCGTCGAAGGTCGATCGCTCCGCATGCTACGCGGCGCGCTGGGTGGCGAAGAACGTCGTCGCTGCGGGCCTCGCCCGTCGCTGCGAGGTGCAGGTCGCCTACGCCATCGGCGTGGCCGAGCCCGTCTCCGCGATGGTGGATACCTTCGACACCGCGACGGTGCCGGAGGCGCAGATCATGAAAGCCGTCCGCGAGACGTTCGACCTCACGCCGAAGGGGATCGCCACGGCGCTCGACTTGCGCAAGCCGATTTACAGCGCCACGGCTGCCTATGGACACTTCGGCCGTACGCCCGAGAAGCTCGGCAACGGCCGTGGTGGCGCCACGACCTTCACGTGGGAGCGCACCGACAGGGCCGCGGCGCTCAAGCGCGCCGTTCGCGGCTGACGACGCCTCGTCCGGCGTCGAACCATGACTCCCGGATGGGGTAGGACGCACGCATGATCGAAGTGATCGTTTCTCGGCTCGGGTTGGATAGCGCGACGAATTCCTACGTCGTCGTGTTGCAGGAGCGTGGCGGTACGCGCCTGCTTCCCATCTGGATCGGCCAGCCCGAAGCCGAATCGATCGTGCGACACATGCACAACGTGAAGGGAGTTCGTCCGCTCACCCACGATCTCGTGCGCAACCTGATCGTCGGGATGGGCGCGCAGCTCCGCCGCGTCCAGATCACTCGCGTCGAGAAAAGCACCTACTACGCCGAGCTGCAGATCCAGCGGGGCGAGACGCTCGTGAGCATCGACGCGCGTCCCTCGGACAGCATCGCGATCGCGCTGCGACTGGCTGCTCCCATCTACGCCGCCGACGACCTCATGGTCGAGCCGGCCGACGAGGAGGACGAGGACAGTGGAGAGATGCCGGGGATCGGTGAGGGTGCCGAGGAGCCTGCAGGCACCGATTCCGACCCGTCCGAGCTCTCGGCCGAACAACTCAAGGCCTATCTTGAGAACCTCCGCCCGGAAGATTTCGGGAAGTTCAATCCGTAGGCTCGCGCGCGCGCTGCTGTGCGCGACACTCGCTGTCGCCGCGCCGCTCGCGGCGCAGGACACCTCCCGCGCCCAACGCGCGCAGAGCGCGCCGCCATCCATCGTCGAGGGCCGTGTCATGCGCCCGGCCATCACCGGCGAAGTGCCGGTGCCCGGCATCGTCGTGACGATCCATCGCGTGGGGGCCGACAGCTCCGGCCCGATTGATTCGATGCGCACGGATTCGCGCGGGGGATACCGGTTCACCTATCGGCGCTGGGGCAGCACCGACGCGATCTACTTCGCCGCCGCGGTCTATCGCGGCATCGCGTACTTCTCGTCGCCGTTGCGTGGCGCCGCGGTGCGTGGTGACGATGCGGAGATCGTCGTGTTCGATACGACGACGAAGCCGGTGCGCTTCACGGTGCAGGGACACCACCTCGTGATCGGCGCCCCGAGGCCTACCGGGCTGCGCGACATCGTCGAGGTCTACGAGATCTCCAACGACACGGTCGTGACGGCGGCGGGACGCGATTCGCTCACCGCCGTCTGGAGCGCGCCCGTGCCGCGCGGTCTCACGGGCTTCACTCCCGCCGCGGGCGACGTGTCCGCGTCTTCGCTCCGGTTGCGCGATGGCCGCGTCGAGCTGCTCGCGCCGTTCGCGCCCGGCGTCAAGCAGCTCAGCTTCAGCTATGCGCTCGACGCGCGCGCATTCCCGCTCGAGATCATCCTCGATCGCCCCAACGCGTTGCTGGAAGTGCTCCTCGAGGAAGTGGGCGCACAGGTCCGCTCACCGTCGCTTCGCTCGCAGGGATCGGCGACCACCCAGGGGCGAACCTTCAAGCGCTTCGTCGCGCAGAACGCGCCGGCAGGAGAGCGCGTGCGCATCGAAGTGCCGTCGACGGCCGCCGCGGCGCGATCGATGGTCGTGATCTGGCTCCTGGTCGCGCTCGCGTTGGCGATGGTCGTTGCACTGTGGGTGGCGTATCGCCGGGGCGCCGTGCGCGCGCGGCCGGCACGGCCGCCGCTCGAGAGCGTGGATTCGCTCGCTGCCGCCATCGCGGCGCTCGACGCCCGCCACGAAGCGAGCGATCCGGCATTGCCGGCCGAGCGCTACGCGGCGGAGCGCGCCGCACTCAAGGCGCGGTTGACCGCGGTGCTTGCCCGCGACCCGAGCCCCGGATAGATTCGCCGGACAACCTAACGCGAACGGGGATACGGAAGCCGGTGTGACGCCGGCGCGGCCCCGCCACTGTAACGGGCAGCTGTACGCGCGCCCTCACTCACGCCACTGACTGCGGTCGGGAAGGCGGGGATGCGCGGCCCGGAGCCAGGAGACGACCCCGTCCGCGGTTCGATCACAAGTCCTCGGGGGAGGACGGTGGCGACACGCGGATCGTGCGGCACACGATCGTCCGCGTCCGTTCCGGGCACTCTCCTTCGACTGGAGGTGCCCGTTCGTGCATCCACCGCTCCGAATCCGCTTCCTCCTCGTCGCGTTCGCGTCGCTGCTCACCGGCTGCGCGCGCGATGAGCCGCGCGCGGCGTCGCACGGCGCGTCGCACGGCGCGTCGCGCGTCGCGGACGACTTCGGCGATTCCCTCACGCTGCGCTCGGCGCCGCGGCGCATCGTATCGCTCAATCCTCCCACCACCGAGCTCCTCTTCGCGATCGGTGCTGGCCCCCGTCTCGTCGGCCGCACGACCTTCGATCGCTGGCCGCCGCAGGCGCTCGCGCTCCCCGATCTCGGGAACGGGCTCCGCCCGAACGTGGAGAGCGTGCTCGCCGCGAAGCCGGACCTCGTGGTGCTCTACGGCAGCGACGACAATCGCGACGCGGCGCGACGCCTGCGAGCCGCGGGCGTCGCGACTGCTTCGTACCGGGTCGATCGCATCGCCGACTTCGAACGTGTCACCAGGGCGCTCGGTGCGCTCACGGGCGATTCCCTCGCCGCGCGCGCGACCGTGGATTCCGTGCGCGCGACGGTCGCGCGCGTGCGCGCCGCGACCGCGACGCTTCCGCGACCGACCGTCTTCTGGCCGCTCTACGACCAGCCGCTGCTCGCCACCGGTGGCGGCAGCTTTCTCAACGAGCTGATCGACGTGGCGGGTGGGCGCAACATATACGCGTTTCTTCCCGAGCCGTCGCCGCGCATCACCGTCGAGGACCTGCTCGGCCGCGACCCTGACATCATTCTCGTCTCCCCCGACTCGCGCGCGCGCTATCTGGCCGACCCGCGCTGGCGCGCCTTGCGCGCCGTGCGTGAGGGACGCGTCCTCTCGGTCGACACGACGCTGGTGTTCCGCCCCGGTCCGCGGCTCGGAGAAGCCGCCCGTTCGCTCGCGATGCTGCTCCATCCCGGCGTCCGTCCGTGACACCGCTCCGCTGGACCGTGCTCGTCGTCGCGCTCGTCGTCGCCGCGATCGCCGGCGTCATGCTCGGTACGATGCGCCTGTCCCCCGCCGAAGTGCTCAGCGGTCTCCTGGGGCGCGGCACACCGATGGAGATCGCCGTGGTACGCACGCTGAGACTTCCGCGCGTCGTGCTCGCCGCGCTGGTGGGCGCTGGGCTCGGAGCGTCCGGTGCCGCGCTGCAGGGTGCGACGCGGAACGGTCTCGCCGAGCCGTATCTGCTCGGCGTATCGGGAGGCGCGGCCGTTGGTGCAGTGATCGCCGTCGCCATGAGCGCACCGCCCGTGGTCGTGCCGATCGCCGGATTCGCCGGGGCGCTCGCGGCCATCGCGTTGACGCTCGTCGTGGCGCGGGCCGCCGGCGGGCGCGGAGATGCTCGTATCGTCCTCATGGCTGGCGTCGTCGTCGGCGCCTTCGCCAACGCGGCGATCATGGTCGCGCTGGCGAACGCTCAGGACAACGTCGTGCGTGGTGCGCTCTGGTGGATGATGGGATCCGTCAGCGACGCGAGCTGGCCACAGATCAGGATCGCGGTGGTCTACATCGCACTCGGCATCGTGGTCCTGCTCGCGCTCGCGCGCGCCATCGACGTGCTCGCGCTCGGCGAGGACACCGCGGCCGGTCTCGGCGTGCGCGTCGTCCGGGTGTCTTTCGCCGTCTACGTCGCCGCGGCCCTGCTCGCCGCCGGCACCGTCGCCGCGGCGGGGCTCGTCGGCTTCATCGGCCTGCTCGTACCGCATCTCGTCCGGATGGCTGGCGCACGTACGCACCGCCCGATCATCACCGCGTCGGCGCTCGCCGGCGCGACGCTCGTCGTCGCCGCGGACCTCATCGCGCGCACCGCGCGGCCGCCCGCCGAGCTGCCACTCGGCGCCGTCACCGCCATCATCGGCGTGCCGTTCTTCCTCGCTCGGCTTCGGAGGCTCGCGTGATCAGCTTCTCACGCGTGACCGTGCGGTACCGCGGAAATCGACTTCGCGCGCTGGACGACGTATCGATCGACGCGCCCGACGGTGCGCTCACGGCGGTCGTCGGTCCGAACGGCAGCGGCAAGAGCACGCTGGTGCGCGCGCTCGTCGGACAGGTGCCGCTCGAGGAGGGCACCATCACTGCCGACGGACTCACCGTGCACGACGATGTGCGCGGCGCGCTTGCTCGCCGCGTCTCCGTGGTCACCCAGCGAGAGGAGCCGGCCTTCGCGCTCGGCGTGCGGGACTACGTCGCGCTCGGACGATATCCGCACCTGGGCCTGTGGCGCGCACCGGCGCGGGACGACGCCGACGCGATCGCGCGAGCCGTCGAGCGCACCGAGATCCAGCCTTACCTCGACCGCACGATCACCGAGCTCTCCGGGGGCGAATGGCAGCGCGTCCGTCTCGCGCGCGCGCTCGCGCAGGGTGGTCGCACGCTCGTGCTGGACGAACCGACCACCTTCCTCGACGTGGGTCACGAGATGGACGTGTTCGAGCTGCTCGGCCGGCTCGCGGCGGATGGCATGTCCGTACTCCTGGTGAGTCATCAGCTCAACCTCGTCGCGCGCTTCGCGCATCGAATGGTGCTGCTGCATCGCGGACGCGTCGCTGGCGAGGGCACGCCTGCGGACGTGATGCAGGCGAGCATCCTCGAATCGCTGTACGAA
>DATFOL010000107.1:0-2686 GCA_035265545.1 Gemmatimonadaceae bacterium
ACGCACCGCCGACGCGGCTGTGGAGGCCTCAGCGCCCGAGGACCGAGACCGGTCGACGCGTGTGGACGCCCACAGGGGGCGGGGGTCCGCTGGCCTGTGGGGTGCGTCCCATCTCGGCGGCAAGCTTCGATGCTCTCGAGCATCGCAGGGACGCGAGCGTTCCGCGGAGGAGGAGCGTCTGCGCGTAGCAAGAGACGCACGCGCAGCGTGCGGCTCGCCGCGTGTAAGCGCAACCGCGACGACGACCGGAATGCGCGCGGCCCAGGGCGCAACGACGCCCCGGTGCAACGGCGCCGGACGCGCACCCGCGCACCCGCGCACCCGCGCATCACCGCCCCTTCCCGCTGTCCTCCGCGATGCGGTACAGAATCTCCTTCGTCCCGCGCACCATCCCGAACTCCTCCCGCGCGATTCGCTCCTGCAGCACCGGATCGGTCTCCAGCCGCCGCTTGTACCGCCTGAGCGAGTCGACGACGTGCTGCGCCGAGTCGATCGCGCTCTGCAATCGCGCCTTGCGCTGCTTCTGATGGAACAGGTCGCGCGTGCCGTACTCGCCCCCCTCGATCGCGAACGCGAGGGCGCCGAGCACACCGGCGGCGACGAGGATTCGCTTGAATCCCCTGCCGCCGCCGGATCGCTTTCTCGCTGCCACTTACTGGGCCTTACATCCCATAAATAGCGCCACCCGGATATTCCGCGGCGCCGCCGAGCTGCTGCTCGATGCGCAGGAGCTGGTTGTACTTCGCCACGCGGTCGGTGCGCGACGCGGAGCCGGTCTTGATCTGCCCCGCGCCCGTGCCGACGGCGAGATCGGCGATGAAGGTGTCTTCCGTCTCCCCAGAGCGGTGTGAGATCACCGAGAGATAGCCCGCGCTGCGCGCCATCTCGATCGCCTCGAGCGTCTCGGTGAGCGTGCCGATCTGATTCACCTTGATGAGGATCGAGTTCGCAATCCCTTCCTCGATCCCGCGCGCCAGGCGCTCGGTGTTCGTCACGAACAGGTCGTCGCCGACGAGCTGGCACCGCTCACCGATCGCCTCGGTGAGCTGCTTCCAGCCGTCCCAGTCGTCCTCGGCGAGCCCGTCCTCGATCGACACGATCGGATACTTGTCGATCCAGCTCGTGTACAGCTCTACCATGCCGCCAGCGTCGCGCGTGCCGGCGCCGCTCTTCTTGAACGTGTACTTGCCGTCCTTGAACAGCTCACTCGCCGCGCAATCCAGCGCGAGCGCGATCTGCTGGCCGGGCTGGTAGCCCGCGGCCTCGATCGCCTCGAGCACCACGGTGATCGCTTCCTCGTCACTCTTGAGGTCCGGAGCGAAGCCGCCCTCGTCGCCGACGCCGGTGCTGAGCTTCCGCTTCACGAGCACCTTCTTGAGCGCGTGAAACACCTCCGTGCCCATGCGCAGCCCCTCGGCGAACGACTCGGCGCCGACGGGGATGATCATGTACTCCTGCAGATCCACCGTGTTCGTCGCGTGCGCGCCGCCGTTGAGGATGTTCATCATCGGCACCGGCATCACCCGCGTCAGCGGGCCGCCGAGGTAGCGCCAGAGCGGCAGGCCGAGCTCCTGGGCCGCAGCGCGCGCGGCGGCCATCGACACGGCGAGGATCGCGTTCGCGCCGAGGTTCGCCTTGTTCGGCGTGCCATCGAGCTCGATCAGCGCGGCGTCGATCGACATCTGGTCGGTCGCATCGGAGCCGGCGAGCGCGGGCGCGATGGTCTCGGTGATGTTCTGCACGGCCATCTGCACGCCCTTCCCGCCGTACCGCTCCTTGTCGTTGTCGCGCAACTCGATGGCCTCGTGCTCGCCGGTGCTCGCGCCGCTCGGGACCGCGGCGCGGCCGACCACGCCGCTGGAGAGGATGACGTCGGCTTCGACGGTGGGATTGCCGCGGCTGTCGAGGATCTCGCGGGCGACGATGTCGGCGATGATGGCGGGCATGACGATTGGTTCGGGGGAAGTGAGTGAGCCTGTAAAGATGTACGGGCGAGGCCCCGTCAGGCAGTGCGGTCGGCGACGGGCTCGGCGATCGGGCCGTCCGCCGGCAGGACGCCGTACTCGTCGCGCAGGCGGGCCGCGATGCGGCCCCACACGGTGCGCATCAGGTCGTGCCGGTGCTCGTAGTCGAGCCCCGCGGTCTCGACCGCCTCGAGGAAGTGGACGTGCACGGTCGCGGGCCGCACGCGGAAGGTCCCCTTCGGCATCACCTCGCGAGCGCCGTACACGAGCACCGGCACCACGGGCGCCTGCGCCGCGATCGCCAGCACGAATGGCCCCTTCTTGAACGGCCGCAGCGCGTACTCCTTGCCGCGCGTCCCCTCCGGGAAGACGACGACGTTCTTCCCTCCCGCCACGACCTTCGCCGCGCCCTGGTAGCTCTCGAACGCGGACTTCCGGTTCTCTCGCGAGAGGAAGACGACGCCTGCCGATTCGGCGCCCCAGCCGAAGATGGGCAGCTTCCGCAGCTCGGACTTGGCGATGAAGGTGTATTGCGGAAGCACCGACGCGATCGCGAACACGTCGAACCAGCTCACGTGGTTGCACGCGTACACCGCGCCGCGTCCGCGCAGCATCCGCTCGGCGTCGTGCACGACGACCTTCACGCCCGCCGCTATGCACATGCTGCGCGCCCAGTTGCGCATGCACCACTGCGCGACGCCATGCTCCCCCTCGTGGATGCC
>DATFOL010000108.1:0-3065 GCA_035265545.1 Gemmatimonadaceae bacterium
GGTGAAGGTGCTGCATCCCGAGCTGTCGGCGGTGATCGGGTCGGAGCGGTTTCTCAAGGAGATCGAGGTCACTGCGGGACTGCAGCATCCGCACATCCTGCCCCTGTTCGACTCGGGCGACGCGGATGGACAGCTGTACTACGTCATGCCCTTCGTCGAGGGAGAGACGCTGCGCGCGCGGCTCGAGCGCGAGAAGCAGCTGCCGATCGACGACGCGGTCCGCATCGCCTCCGAGGTGGCCTCGGCGCTCGAGTATGCCCACAAGCGCCACGTCGTGCACCGCGACATCAAGCCGGAGAACATTCTCCTGCACGACGGCGCGGCGCTCGTCGCCGACTTCGGGATCGCCCTCGCGGTGCAGGACGCGGGCGGAGAGCGGATAACGCAGACGGGACTCTCGCTCGGGACTCCGCACTACATGGCGCCCGAGCAGGCGATGGGGGAGAAGACCATCGGCGCACGCGCCGACATCTACGCGCTCGGCGCGGTGGCGTACGAGATGCTCGTCGGCGAACCGCCGTTCACCGGTCCGACATCGCAGGCGATCGTCGCCAAGATGATGACCGACGAGCCGGCCGCTCCGAGCCGGCAGCGCCGGAGCATCCCGCCGGCGCTCGAGGTCGCGGTGCTGCGCGCGCTCGAGAAGCTTCCGGCGGACCGGTGGCCGAGCGCGCAGGCGTTCGCCGAGGCGATGACGGCGACCCATGGCGCGCCGAGGACCGTGGCTGCACGCCAACGGCGAACCTCGTGGCTGCCCTGGAGTGTGGCCGGCGTGGCCGCTGCGCTCGCGGCAGCGGGCTGGCTGCGCCGTCCGCCCGAGCCTCCGCCAATGCCGCCGTCGCGACTCTCGATCATCGCGTCCGGAGCAGGTGCGGCGGGGAACGGTCGTCTCGTCGACATCTCGCCCGACGGTGAGCGGATCGCGTTCGTGACGCTCGCGTCGACCGCAGCGAGCGGCTACATCCAGGAGCTCGACCGATCGGACGCGGTTCCCGTGCCCTCACTTCTGGGAGGGGTGGACCTGCATTTCAGTCGCGACGGCCGAAGTATCTACTTCGGCGACGTCGGCCAACTACAGCTCAGGCGCGTGTCGATCGAAGGCGGCGCGGCGGTGGCGGTGCGCGGCGTGCCGTCGTCGCCCTTCATCGCCCACGCGCCCGACGGCTCGATGTGGGTCAGCACGCCGTCGTTCGAGATCTTCCACGTCGCGGCCGACGGCACGGCGCGCAAACCGTTCGAGCGCGCGCAGCCGAAGCTCACGCTCGCGATCATGCAGGTGTTCCGCGACGGCCGCACTGCGCTGGCCAAGGACTATCAGACCGCCGACGGCCAGCTGTACGTGATGGACCTCGCGAGCGGCCGGCTCGCTCCGCTCTTCGATTTTCCGGTCGTCGAAGCGCGCTACGCGGTGGGGTTGCTCGTGTACGTGCGAACCGACGGCAGCCTGCACGCGATGCCGTTCGACGACGAGGCGCACACGCCATCCGGCGCAGCGGTGCAGATCGGTGAGAACGTCTCGCTCACCGGCAGCGGTATCGCGCAGTTCGGCCTGGCATCCAACGGCACGATCGTCTACACGCCGGCACAGCCACGGCAGCTGATGCTCGTCGATCGCTCCGGCAGTGCCACGCCGCTCACGACCGAGCGACGCAACTTCCACATGCCGCGCTTCTCCCCCGATGGGAGCACGATCGCGCTCGATTTCCCGTCGCTCGACGGTCGCGACGTGTGGACGCTCGACCGTGCGACGAGCGCGCTCTCTCGCGTGACGTCGGACCGGGACGCACACGATCCGGTCTGGAGTCGCGACGGGCGCGAGCTCTACTTCACGTCGTTCCGCCGCGGCGGCGCGTTCGGTGTGTATCGCACGCGGCCAGGCTCGGGGATCACGACGAAGATCGCCGTCGATGCGCGGCTCGCGTTCACCGGGGTGCCGCTGCCCGACGGTAAAACGCTGATTGCGCAGGCGGTGGACTTCGTCCCGGGCTCGCGGAACGACGTCGTGCGCATCGACTCCGCTGGGCGCCTGACCCCCATCGTCGCTGCGGCCTACGACGAGGGGTACTCGGAGGTCTCTCCAGACGGGCGGTGGCTGGCCTACGCGTCGTCGCTCTCTGGCCAGTACGAGGTGTACGTGCGCGCGCTCGAGGGCGACGCGAACCAGGTACAGGTCTCGACGAGTGGAGGCATCGAGCCGATGTGGTCGCGCGACGGACGGGAGCTGTTCTATCGCGCCGTGGGAGCGGGAAAGGTGCATCTCGCCGCCGCGACGATCGATCGCGGGCCACCCGTCCGCGTGACTTCGCGCCGCGCGCTGTTCAGCATGGAGGAATACGACGCCGCGCAGCCACACGCGAACTACGACGTCTCGCCGGATGGCAAGTCGTTCGTCATGGTTCATCGCGCACCGACGGGTCGCCTCACCGTGATCCAGAACCTCCCCGAGCTCGTGCGACGGCTGTCGCAGAGCAAGCGCCCATGAGCACACCGCGGTCGATCGGGGCGGCGTTGGCGGCACTCTTCTTCGTCGCAAAGACGGCAGTCGCGCAGAGCGGCGCGGCCACACCGACGCGGCAACCCGCCGCCGCATCAGTCGCCGCGCCAGCGGCGCGCCCCACCCCGCCGACGCGCGATCCGTACACGCCGGGCTACGTGACCGCGAGCGAGCTCCCCGACGGGACGCTGCCGTCGCCGGACGTGAACGGCAACTTCATCATCGGCCCGACCCACGAACGCGCACGGGAGATGATCGTGCGCGACGACGTGCCGCATGGCGAGGTGCACGTCTTCACGATGAGCTCAGCCGACAGCAAGCTCTATCCAGGCGTCGCGCGCGACTCGGGCACCTTCGGCACGCCTGACCCAGCCGACCCGGCGAAGCTCGTCGTCACGACGAGCCGCCCCAAGCCGTACACCCGGCGCGTGGCGGTGTACGTGCCGCAGCAGTACGTCGCGGGCACCGCCGCCCCGTTCATCGTCGGCGCGGACGGGCCTGACTCACTGCTGTTCGTCGCGCTCGACAACCTGATCGCGGCGAAGCGCGTGCCGCCGATGATCGCGATCTC
>DATFOL010000109.1:0-2824 GCA_035265545.1 Gemmatimonadaceae bacterium
GTGGTCGCCGGATTCGGCCATCGGCCGGGTGAACCACGACTGCCTTCGCCGGTATCTCGCGCGGCTCGGCGTGAACGACGAGCTTCTTCCCGCGCTGCGCCTCCTCTGCTGGGTGCTGCATTCGCACTCCGACTATGTGCACCGCCAGGCGGATAGCGGCGGCGTGCCGCGCGCCGAAGTGCTGCGGGAGAGCATCTTCCTGCGACTCTATCACGCCGAGCTGGAGGCGATCGGGCCTTGCTGAACGGATTCTACCGGATGCTCGGGCCCTGGCTCCCCGCGCTGCGCCGGCTGCGTCGCCCATCCACCATCGGCGAGCTGGAACCGGTGCCGCTCAGCACCGAGTGGGGCTTCGATCGCGGCACGCCGATCGACCGCTACTACATCGAGCGGTTCCTCGACGCACATGCGGCCGACGTGCGTGGTCGAGTGCTGGAGGTGAAGAGCTCCGACTACACGCGCCGATTCGATCGCGGCGTCACCAGACTGGACGTGCTGGACATCGACGCCGGCAATCCCGATGCGACCATCGTCGCGGACCTGACCGCTGCCGACCATGTGCCGGCGAACCAGTTCGACTGCTTCATCCTCACCCAGACGCTGCAGTTCATCTACGACGTGCACGCCGCGGTGCGCCATGCGCATCGGTTGCTCGCGCCGGGGGGGGTACTGCTCGTCACGCTTCCGGTCGTCGCTCGCCTCGCGCCACGCTACGGACTCGAGACGGAATACTGGCGCTTCACCGCCGCCTCCTGCCGTCGCCTCTTCGGGGACGTGTTCGGCGCGGCCAACGTCGAGGTGCGCACCTACGGCAACGTGCTCGTCGACATGGCGTTCCTGCAGGGCGCGGCGCTCGAGGAGATCCCACGCGCGAAGCTCGACGTCGACGATCCCTTCTTTCCACTCATCGTGACCGTGCGGGCGGTGCGCCGCGACGACCCGCTCTAGGGCAGCCGCCCGCGCAGCAGGCCACGCGCACCGTCGACGATGCGGAACAGCCGAGGATGCCGCACGCGCCGCATCGCTGCACGCAGCGCGACTCGAAGCTCCGCGTCCTCACGCGCTTCCGTCCCGTCGAGGTAGCTTTCGAGCCAGGTGAGATATCGGCGTCTCGCCTCGAGCCCCTCGCCACGCCGCTGCACCGTGGAGTAGGCGGACGCCGCATGACGCCGGTATCGGTCCCAACACCGCTCCACGTACAGCACCGACGCCACGAGTGAGAGCCTCGAGTAGAAGGCGACGTCCGTGTAGATGTAGCGGAACTCGTCGACGAAACCGCCCGACCGCCGCACGGCGTCGGCGCGCATGATGATGCTGCAGGTGCACGGCACCAGCAGCTCGCGCCGCAGCATTCCCGTCAGCAGCTCCCGTGGCGCGAGCAGCGTGTTCGTCGGGATCCCTCCCGACGGCCGGGTGTCCTTGGCAGCATCCTCGGCGAGACCCGTCCAGCCGTACCAGAGCTCCGTCACGCCGTACAGCGCGTCGGCGTCGGGCCGCCTCGCGAGGATGGCGAGCTGCTCGTCGAGCTTGTTCGGGAACCAGACGTCGTCGCCGTCGAGCAGCGCGATCACGTCTCCTCGCGCCTGTGCGATGCCGAGGTTTCGCGTCGCGCTGGCGCCGTGGGTGCCACCGTCTGCGTGGGCGAGATACCGGATCCGCTCCGGGTCGAGCTCCGCGTTCCGGCGTGCGATCAGTGAGCTGCCGTCGGTGGCGCCGTCGTCGCAGAGCAGCAGCTCCCAACGCGGATACGTCTGCGCACGGACGCTCTCGATCGCCTCCTCGAAGAACGCGGCGACGTTGAGGAATGGCATGATCACCGATACCAGCGGCGACCGACTCATCGCCCCCTCAGTCGCTTCGACGCGGCACCGGCCAGCCCCTGCCACGCCCGGCGTACGAGGCCGGCGAGGATCGCCCGCCGCTGGCGCGCCGCAATGCGCGGAGGCACCCGCTCGGTCGCGACGAATGCGGCGTGCAGCCGCAGCAGTGCGCGCGCGTCACCCAGCCACTGCCGGCCGAGGGGCTGTCGCGGCGTGCTGACGAGCAGCTCATACAGGCTTCGCAGCCTGGCCTCGTTTTCATCATCGTCCGCCGGCCACCCAAGGAGCCGCGCCGCCGACTCGATGCGCATCCGGACCCCTGCTCGCGCGCGGGAGACGTGCGTGGAAGTCATCGAGGCGTCGTGCAGGCGATGCTGGATGAGGTACGCCGGCAACGTGGCCACCGGTAGTCGCGCCGCGAGCCGCTTCCAGAGATCGTAGTCCTCGCCGTACACGATCGTCTCATCGTATCCGCCCACTCGCTCCGCAACCAGGCTGCGGCGCCAGAGTACTGCCGAGTGCACGAACGGGCAGGTCACGCAGAGATGCCAGCGCAGGTCCCAGTGCTCCGTCGGTAGGCGGCGGCGCGCGAGCGGCCTGCCGTCCTCGGAGATCTCGACGTACCAGCTGCCCAGCAGCGCGACGTGCGGATTCGCGTCCATGAACGCAACCTGTCGAGCGAGGCGCTCGGGCATCGCGAGGTCGTCCGCGTCGAGGCGCGCGATGAACTCGCCACGCGCCTCGGCTACTCCGCGATTGAGGCTCGCCGCGAGTCCGAGCTTGCGGTCGTTCGCGATCAGACGGATGCGCGGATCCTCCATTCCACGGACGATCGCCGCGCTGCCGTCGGTAGAGCCGTCGTCGATCACGATGAGCTCGAGGTTCCCGAGCGTCTGCGCCAGCACGCTGTCGATCGCCGCGCGCAGATAGCGCTCGCCGTCGTGCACGGGCATCACGACGCTGACGCGCGGCGCGTCCGACTGGCTCACGAACCTTGCGCCCTG
>DATFOL010000110.1:0-4925 GCA_035265545.1 Gemmatimonadaceae bacterium
CTGTCGGTCTAGGATATAGATTGGAGCGCAGCCGCCGCAACCGCGCGGCGAACACCGGCGAGACCTCATTCCGTACGACGACATGGACGACAGCAGCGCTCACGTTCCACACGTCATCGGCGCACCGCTCGTCGCGGTCACCGCCACCGCCCGGCTCGTCGATGGCGTCGAGCGGGTTCGACTCAACGCCTCGTATGTGCGGGCCCTCGAGTCGGCCGGTCTGATCCCGCTCGTCATTCCACCGCTGGCGTCGCCGAACGCCGCGGTCCATCTCCTCGACGTGGTGGCGGGGCTCGTGCTCACGGGCGGTGAGGATGTCGATCCGTCGCACTACGGAGAGGCCGCGCACCCGGAGCTTGGCCCCGTGAACTGTGCGCGCGACGTCACCGAGCTCGTTCTCCTCGATACAGCCCGACAGCGCGCACTTCCGACGCTGGCGATCTGTCGCGGTGTCCAGGTCGTGAACGTCGGGTTGGGCGGCACGCTCGTGCAGGACCTGCCGTCGCAGCAGCGCGACGCGGGCGCTCACGAGCTGGACGACGAGCGCACAGCGCGCGTGCACGGCGTCAGCGTCGACCCGACGTCGAGGCTCGCATCCATCGTCGGCGCGCAATCGCTCGGCGTAAATTCCATTCACCACCAGGCCGTCGACCGGCTGGGCGAATCGCTCCGTATCAACGCCAGAGCAGACGATGGGGTGATCGAGGGCGTCGAGAGCGACGACCCCCGATGGTGGATGGTCGGCGTGCAGTGGCACCCCGAGGAGCTTACCGCGACCCCGGAGCCGTGGGACCGACGCCTGTTCGCCGCGTTCGCCGACGCGTGTCGCGTCCGACTCAGCTCAGCATCCACTTCCCTTCCATCCGCACCTGACGCATCAGCTTCTCCGGCGAATGGTGGTTTGGAAAAAGAAGCGCATCGCTGATGTTGTTCAGCGCCTGACGAAGTAGCGGGAACCGCTCCGCAGCGGCGGCGAACAGCGCCGTGAGTCCGTGCTCCGAGGCAAGGCGATGGTCGGCGGCAAGCGTGAACCCTCTCCGTCCCATCTCTTCGTAATACTCGAGGTCCGGACCGCCTCGACGCCACCGGCGCATCTCGATGTAGTCCGGGAAGACCCCGCTCATCCAGAGCGCGTAGTTCCCGAGATGGGCCCGCACCATGAGGCTGCGCGGCGCGTCGGCACTTTCGAGCGCCCCACTCAGCTCGGCAAGCGTCGTGTACGTCTCATCGTCGGCTTTGGAGATTCGCGTGGCGCGAGCGCCGAGTCCGAAATGCAATAGGATCGCGGCGACGTAATCCGCCAGCACACGATCGCCCTCGCCAACCTCTCGCAGCGCGTGCCGCACGACGACGTACGAGAACAGCGGCAGCGACGCCCGCGTGCCCTGCCGGGCCTCCATGAGCCCCGCCAGCAATCGCGGATCGTCGAGGAGGGCATCGATGCCCTCCTCGCGCAGCATTGTTTCCGTCGCGTCGACGTCATCGCTCGAGCCGCGCGCGATCAACCGGAGTGCGAGTTGCGCATCATCGCGCGTTAGGTGCTGTCGCACATTCGCTAGAATCATGCTTCCTCCCTCGTGGGATCGGTTTTGCGGTGCGCCGGGTCAGCGGGCTACCGATACACTCCCTTACCCTCTGACGAAGGAATCGTGCGCGTGGTACGCGAAAACACCGCGAAAACGCGGCGAACATGCGCGGCACTCGGACACCGAGAGTGCTAGCAACACGGCGACTGCGGTAGCTCACGTTAGGCCTGCTTAATTGAGATGCCAACCGCGCTTCCGTTGCGGCGGGCTGCTGGCGCGTCCATCCTTCGCTGGGTGAACGCCCAGACGCCGCTCCGTATTCTGCACCTTGACTCCGGCCGAGAATGGCGCGGCGGCCAGCGCCAGGTCTATCTCCTCGCGCGCGGGCAACGTGAGCAGGGTCACGAGCCGCTCGTGATCGCCGCCCCGGATGCGCCACTCATCCGTCGCCTTCGCTCGGCCGGGATTGCTGTGGCGGCTGTCCGAATGCGCGGTGACTGGGACCTGGCCGCCGCACGCCGCGTCCGCGCCGTGCTCCGTACCTGGAACGCGGACCTCGTACACGCGCACGACGCGCGGGCCCACGCGATCGCCCTCGCTGCCCTCATCGGCCGGAGGAACCTGCCTCTCGTCGTCACGAGACGGGTTCCCTTCGTTCCGCGAGGCCGACTCAAGTACGGTCGCCGAGTCGCCAGGTTCATCGCGATCTCGCACGCCGTGCGCGATGCGCTCGTCTCCGGCGGCGTCGATTCCTCGCGCATCGACCTCGTGTACTCCGGCGTTCCGCGTCCGCAGGTCATACGGCCGCGGGATTGGCGCGCAGAGTGCCGCTGGCCCGCCGACTCGGTCGTGTGCGGCCTCGTCGGGGCGATGACCGCCGAGAAGGGCGTCGCCACGCTCAACGAGATCGGAAGCCTCCTCCCCGAAGCAACGCGCGCGCGAGCGCGTCTCGTCCTCCTGGGAGGCCATGCGGCAGGCAGTCAGCTCGTGGGCGGGATCAATGCCTTTCGCGCTGGCTTCGTCGACGAGATCCACGCGGCCATGGCCGGTCTCGACATACTGCTCCACCCGTCCAGCGCTGAAGGTCTCGGGACGGCCGTCATCGACGCGATGGCGATCGGCGTTCCGCCCATTGCTTTCAGGGTTGGCGGTTTGCCTGAGCTCATTCAGGATGAGCACTCCGGCATCCTCGTCCCGCCGGGTGACACGGCCGCGTTCGCCTCGGCCATGGATCGCCTCGTTCGGGACGCCGGCCTCCGACACGCGCTGGCCGCGGCCGGCCCCGAGCGGGCGGCCGAATTCAGCGTCGAGCGCATGGTCCGGGGAACGCAGTCCGTCTACGACGCCATCCTGACGAAAGGATTAGCGTTGAGGGGTTAGGTCCCAGCGGCTAGCTTTCGCCGACTCTGGGAGCGAGCTCCGTTGCTGTATATCTGCATTCCCGCGTACAACGAAGCGCCGACCATCGGCGTCCTGCTCTGGCGGATTCGAAAAGTCCTCAAGGACTTTCCGCGCGAGTACGAGATTGTCGTCTTCGATGACGGCAGTACGGACGCCACGGCCGAGACGCTCCAGCCATACGGCGATGTCCTGCCGCTGAGCATCCTCGGCGGCGAGCGACACGTCGGGTACGCCGGAGCGCTCGACGCGCTGTGTCGCGCCGTCGTCGCCAAGACGCGATATCCGCGTCGAGACGCGATGCTCCTCATGCAGGGCGACTTCACCGACCAACCGGAGCACATCCCGGAGCTCGTGAAGCGGTTCGAGGGGGGCGCGGACATCGTCGTCGCAGAACGGACCACCGTGCCCGACGCGCCCGTGCCCGTACGACGCCTGCGTCGCATGGCGCCGTGGCTCCTGCGTCCGTTCATGTCCGTGCCAGGTGTGGCCGACCCGTTCGCGTCGTTCCGACTGATTCGCATCACGGTACTGCGAGACGTCATCAAGCAGGGCGGCGATTCGCCCATCGTCGCGGGGCTCGGCTGGGCGGCGAACGTCGATCTGCTGTCGCGTGCCATGCCCTACGCCCGGCGAATCGAGACCGTGTCGCTCGAACAGCGCTACGACATCCGACCTCGCCCGAGTCGCATTCGCCCGTTCGCGGACGCGTTGAACCTCTACCGATTCGCCTGGGCGACGCGCGGTCGCCGTATCGTTCCACCTCCCGCGACTGCGACATGACGCCGGGCTTGGTCAGCGTGCTCGCGCTTGCGACGGCGCTGACCACACTGCTCTCCACCGCGCAGCAACCGACCCAGGGTGTGCCATTCGGTGTCGGCGAGCGCTTCACCTACGACGTGAAGCTCGGGCCGTTCAGAGCCGGCCGCGGCAGCATGGAGGTCATGAGTCTCGATACGATCCGGGGCCGGGCTGCCTGGCGGACCGTGTTCCGCGTGAAAGGCGGGATGCTCGGTTACAAGGCTGACAATACGATGGAGAGCTGGATCGACACCGCGACGATGGCGTCGCTGCGCTTCACACAGGACTTCGAGCAGACTGGATCGGACCGCAAACGCCACTACGAGATCTTCCCCGAGCGGTCGGTCTACCAGGAAGGCGAGAAGCCCGAGCAGCCGTCGGTGTCCGAGCCGCTCGACGATGCATCGTTCATCTACTTCATTCGCACCGTTCCGCTCGAGATCGGACGCACCTATTCGTTCGAGCGCTATTTCCGCCCCGATCGGAATCCGGTGCGCATCAAGGTGCTGCGGCGTGAGACGGTGAAGGTTCCCGCGGGCACGTATCAAACGATCGTTGTCCAACCGATCATCAAGGCGAAAGGCATCTTCTCCGAGAACAGCAAGGCGGAGATCTGGTTCTCCGAGGATGCCAATCGCATCATGGTTCAGATGAAGGCGGACCTGCCGGTCGGCTCGCTGAATCTGTTCCTTACGTCGGCGCGACCACCGACGCTCTCCATCCCGAGTCCCACGTCTTCGACGCCTCCGTGACCCAACGCGAAGCGGACCTGGCCGCCGTGCGCACCGTTCCCATCGCGCGTCGGCCGAACAAGGTGCGCGCCGAGGAGTTCGCGGCTCCACCCCCGCCAGAAAACAGATCGTTCGCCGCATTTCTCGCGTCGCTCCCGGACGTGCTCGTCGCACGTGACTTCCTGCGGGTGATCGATGCGATCGCGGCGGCAAAGACTCGCGGTCGCGCGGTCGTCGTGATGCTCGGTGGCCATGTCGTGAAAACGGGGCTCGCGCCGCTCCTGATCGATCTCATGGAACGCCGCATCATCACGCACCTCGCGATGAACGGATCGGCCGCGATTCACGACTATGAAGTGGCGCGGTTCGGTGGCACGTCCGAAGACGTCGCGGCCGGTCTTCGGGACGGCACATTCGGGATGGCGGAGGAGACGGGGCGCGGGCTCAACGACGCCTTCGTCGCCGGCAT
>DATFOL010000111.1:0-5115 GCA_035265545.1 Gemmatimonadaceae bacterium
CACCGCGGTCTCCGACGTCTACCAGGACCTCTACGGCGAGGGAAGCTTCACCGGCAAGGGGATCTACGACGTCGACGCGTTCGAGGAGGCGACGCGCGGCCGCTTCCCCGAGAACACCCTGCTCTCCCACGACCTGATCGAGGGGAGCTATGCACGCGCCGGCCTCGCGACGGACATCGAGGTCTACGACGACTATCCCACGCGCTACCTGACCTACGCGCGCCGCAAGCACCGCTGGATCCGCGGCGACTGGCAGCTCCTGCGCTGGCTCCGCGGGATGGTGCCCGGCCCGGATGGCCCGGAGCCCAACCGACTCTCGCTGCTCTCGCGGTGGAAGCTGCTGGACAACCTGCGCCGCAGCCTCGTCGAGATCGCGACGGTGCTGTTCTTCATCGCGGGATGGACGATCTTCCCCGGCTCGGCGCTGCGCTGGACCATACTCGGCCTGCTCGCCGTCGCGTCGCCGTGGATCGTCGCGCTGCTCCGCGCCGCGCTGCTCCCGCCGCTCGACAAGTCCTGGCGGGCGTACTACGTCACGGTTGGACACGACGCGGCCACCAGCGCGAAGCAGCTCGGCACCGCGCTGGTCTTTCTGGCGCACGAGGCCTGGCTCTCGGCCGACGCGATCGTTCGCACGCTGTGGCGCACGCTGGTGTCCGGGCGGCACCTCCTGCAGTGGCAGACCTCGCAGCAGGCGGAGCATGCCACGACGAACGACGTGCGCGAGGTCTGGCACGCGATGTGGCCGTCGGTCGCCATCGCCGTGGTCGCTTTCTCGCTCGCGTTGATCCGGTGGGACGCGACCCGGCCGTCCGATAGCTGGGCGCTCGCGATCGCGGTGCTGCCGCTCGTCACGCTGTGGCTCATCGCCCCCGCCATCGCGCACGCGCTGAGCGCGCCGTCCGCTCGCCCCGAGCGCCGGCTCGCCGCCGCTCGACGGCCCGACGCGATGCGCTACGCGAAGGCGCACTGGCAGTTCTTCGAGCGGTTCGTGTCGGCGGGGACCAACTGGCTGGCGCCGGACAACTTCCAGGAGGATCCCACCCCGATCGTCGCGATGCGGACGTCGCCGACGAACATCGGGCTGCAGCTGCTGGCCACCGTCAGCGCGCACGATCTGGGGTTCATCGCGCTCGAGCCGATGGTCGAGCGGCTGGAGCACGCGTTCCGCACCCTCGAGGGGATGCGGCGCTTCCGCGGGCACTTCTACAACTGGTACGACCTGCACGACCTCCGCGTGCTCGAGCCGGCATACATCTCGACCGTGGACAGCGGGAATCTCGCCGGCCATCTCATCGCGCTGCGACAGGCCTGTCTCGGACTGCTCGATCGGCCGGACACCGACCCGAAGCTCGCGCCGCGGCTGAGCGCACTGGCGCGAGAGGCGGGCGCGCTCGCCGAGGGGATGGACTTCGCCTTCCTGTTCGATCCGGATCGTGAGCTGTTCTCGATCGGGTACCTCGTCGCCACGCACGCGCGCGATGCGTCGTCGTACGACCTGCTCGCGTCGGAGGCCAGGCTCGCGAGCTTCGTGGCCATCGCGCTGAAGCAGGTGCCGGTGGATCACTGGTTCCGCCTGGGCCGCACGCTCACCCACTCGGCCGGCGAGACGGCGCTCGTGTCGTGGAGCGGCAGCATGTTCGAGTACCTGATGCCGGCGCTCGTGATGCGCGCGTTCCCGCACACGGTGATCGATCAGACGTACCGCGCCGCGATGCGCCGGCAGATCGCCTACGCGTCGCCGCTCGGCGTGCCCTGGGGGGTGAGCGAGAGCGCATTCAACCTCCGCGACCGGCATCTCACCTACCAGTACCGCGCGTTCGGCGTGCCCGACCTCGCGCTCAAGCGGGGGCTCGCGCGGGATCTCGTGATCGCGCCGTACGCCACCGCGCTCGCCGCGATGGTGGACCCCAACGCGGCGCTGGAGAATCTCGCCGTGCTGGAGCGCGCGGGCGCATTCGGGCCGTACGGCTTCCACGACGCGCTCGACTACACGCGGCCGGACCCGGGGTCGCGCTTCGCGGTCGTGAAGAACTACATGGCGCATCACGTCGGGATGAGCCTCGTGGCGCTCGCCAACGTGCTCGCGGGGGACGTGTGGCAGCGGCGCTTCCACGCCGACCCGCTGGTCCGTGCGGTGGAGCTGCTGCTCCAGGAACGCATCCCCCGCCGTCTCGTCTTCAAGCCGACACAGCCCGACGACGCCGATCAGGCGCTCCCCAGCGCGGAGCGCGAGCGGCCCGCCATCCGTGAGTACGACACGGCCGATACGCCGCAGCCGCGCGTCGCGCTGCTGGGCTATCTGCCCTACACCGTGATGGTGGACAACCGCGGCTCGGGCTACAGCCGCTACGACGCGCTCGCGGTCACTCGGTGGCGCGCCGACTCGACCATCGACGACACCGGACAGTTCTGCTACGTGAAGGACCTCACGGCGGCTCGCACGTGGAGCAGCGCGCACCAGCCGGTCTGTGCGCCGGCCGACGAGTACCGGGCGCACTTCGCCACCGATCGCGTCACGTTCCATCGCCTCGACGGCGCGATCGAGACGCGGACGGAGATCACCGTCGTTCCGGCCGACTCGGCCGAGGTGCGGCGGGTGACGTTGACGAACAACGGCTCGGCCACCCGCGAGGTGGAGGTCACGAGCTACGCCGAGGTCGTGCTCGCGCCGCCGGATACCGACCGGGCGCACCCCGCGTTCGCGAACCTGTTCGTCGAGACCGAGTGGCACGATTGGTGTTCGGCCATCTTCGCCGCGCGGCGCCCGCGATCGGCGAACGAGCCGCGCGTGTGGGGCGCGCACGTCGCCGCGGTCGACGGCACGCTGGTCGGTGAGGTCACCTACGAGACCGACCGCGGACGGTTCATCGGCCGCGGTCGGTCGGTCCGCAATCCCGCGGCACTCGACGCGGACGCGGACGGACCGCTGTCCCGCACGACGGGTGCGGTGCTCGATCCGATCGTCGCGCTCCGGGCGCGGCTCAGCCTCGAGCCCGGGGCATCGGCGACCGTCGCATTCACGACGTTTGTCGCCCCCACGCGGGACCGCGCCTTCGAGCTGGCCGACCGCTACGACGATCCGAACGCCGCCCAGCGCGCGCTCGACCTCGCGTGGACGACGGCGCAGGTCGAGCTCCGCGAGCTGAACATCACGCCCGCGGAGGCGGGGGTGTTCCAGGACTTCGCCGGCCATCTCTTCTACGCCGACCGATCGCTCGGCGCGAGCGCCGAGGACCGCGCGCGGAACAAGGGGTCGCAGCCGCTGTTGTGGGCCGTGGGCATCTCCGGCGACTGGCCGATCCTGCTCGCGAGCATCGACTCGGTGGACGGGCTGCCGACACTGCGCCAGTTGCTCCAGGCGCACCGCTACTGGCGGCGGCGCGGGATGCTGGTCGACCTGGTGGTGCTCGACACTCATCCTCCGACCTACAATCAGGAGGCGAACGACCGCATCGTCGCCGCGGTGCTCGATTCGGGAGAGGCCGGCGTGCGCGATCAGCCGGGCGGCATCTTCGTGCGGCGCGCCGACCTGCTGGCACCCGACGTCCTGCTCATGCTCCGGGCGACGGCACGCGTCCACGTCGCGTGCGACGGACGGGCGCTCGGCCGCACCCTCGAGCCGGCGACGCGGAGTGACGACGCGCTCGACGACGCCGACGTGCCACCATCGATGCCGCGGCTCCACGAGCGGAGCACGCCGCCGGTGGTCCGCGCGCTGCAGCGCTTCACGGCGCGGCTGCTCGATCCGGTGATGACGGGTGACGAGCAGGGGAACGGCGCGCAGGCCGCCGGCGCGCGCGCGCGCGCCTCTTCTGCGACGCCACTGGTGCGTCCCGCGCGAAAAGAGGTCACGGACGGGCCACCGCTCGTCCTCGACAACGGACTGGGCGGCCTCACCGGCGACGGCGACTACGAGATCCGCCTGAGCGACGGTGATCTTCCGCCGGCGCCATGGTCCAACGTCATCGCCAACCCGCGCGGCGGCTTCGTCGTGACGGAGCGCGGCGCGGGGTTCACCTGGGCGGAGAACAGCTTCTTCTACCGGCTCACTCCGTGGCACAACGATCCGGTGAGCGACCCGGTGAGCGACGTGCTCTACCTTCGCGACGAGGAGAGCGGCGAGCTGTGGAGCGCGACGCCCGCGCCGATCCGTCACGACACTCCATACACCGTGCGTCACGGCGCGGCGTGCTCGACGTTCGAGCATCAGCATGCGGACATCGCCACGCACCTCACGCTCGGTGTCGCGCCGGACGACCCGGTGAAGCTCTCGCTGCTGCGCGTCACCAATCGCGGCAGCCGTCCGCGTCGAATCACCGTCACTGCGTACGTGGAGTGGACGCTGGGCGTGCAGCGCGAGCACACGCGGAACGTCGTGCAGACGAGGCACGACGCCGTGCGAGGCGCCATCCTGGCGCGCAACACATTCGATGCTCAGTTCGCCGAGCGGATCGCGTTCCTGACGATGAGCGAGCCGCTGAGCGGGCACACGGGCGATCGCCGCGAGTTCCTCGGCCGGAATGGGACGACCGCCGCGCCGCAGGCACTGAATCCGCTCGAGACGCTCGCCAGCCGCACCGGCGTGGGCCTCGATCCGTGCGCCGCGCTGCAGTGCACCCTGGAGCTCCGGCCCGGCGCGACGCGCGAGCTCGCCGTGGCGCTGGGCGCGGGCGCGACCGAGAGCGAGGCGCTCCATTTCGTCGACACCTACGCGAACGTCGGACGGGCGCGGGACGCGGCGGAGCACAACGTCGCCGAATGGCGGCGGCGTCTCTCCGTGGTGCGCGTCCGCACCCCCGAGCCCTCGTTCGACGTGATGGTCAACCGCTGGTCGCTCTACCAGGCGCTCGCCTGCCGGATGTGGGCGCGCTCGGCGCTGTACCAGTCGAGCGGCGCGTACGGATTCCGCGACCAGCTCCAGGACGTGATGGCGTTCGTGTACGCCGAGCCCGCGGTGGCCCGCGCGCAGATCCTCCGCGCCGCGGCGCGTCAGTTCGTCGAGGGAGACGTGCAGCACTGGTGGCATCCGCACAGCGGACGCGGCGTGCGCACCCGGTTCTCCGACGATCTCGCGTGGCTGCCGTACGTCGTCGACCACTACGTGCGCGTCAC
>DATFOL010000112.1:0-6952 GCA_035265545.1 Gemmatimonadaceae bacterium
ACCCGCGAGCCCGGCAAGGGCACGGGCCTCGGGCTGGCCATCGTGCTGCGCATCGTCGAGAACTTCCGAGGCATCGTGTGGGTGCAGTCGGCCCGCGAAGGCGGCGCGGCGTTCCATCTGCTGTTTCCGCTCGCTCCCGAGACGCCCGGCGCGCCGCCTATTCCCGGCCTCGAGATGGTGGAGCCCGTCCCGACGATCGCGCGCCCATGAACATTCTCGTCGTCGACGACGAGCTCGGCCTCCGCCACACTCTCACCCTCATCCTGCAGGCCGAGGGGCACGCTGTGCGCGCGGCGAGCGATGGCGCGGCGGCGTTGGAGCGGCTCGGCGAGGGACCGGCGGATCTGATCATCTGCGACGTGCGCATGCCCGGGCTCGACGGGCTCGCGTTTCTCCAGAAGTACAAGGAGATGGGCGGCACGGCGCTCGTGATCATGATGAGCGCGTATGGCGACGACGAAGCGGCGCTCGAGGCGATCCGCCGCGGTGCATACGACTTCATCGCCAAGCCCTTCCGGGCCGATCAGGTGCTGCTCCTCGTGCGCAAGGCGATCGAGCGCGAGGGGCTGCGGCGCGAAGTGGAGCAGCTGCACGACGAGCTGGTGGCGCTTCGTGCACCGAGCGGGATCGTCGGACGGAGCCCGAAGCTCTCGCAGGCGCTGACGCTGGCCGACAAGGTGGCGCGCCATCCATCCACGGTTCTGGTCACGGGCGAGAGCGGCACGGGAAAGGAGCTCGTCGCGCGCCACATCCACGATGCCAGCCCGCGGGCGAGCAGGCCGTTCGTCGCGGTGAACTGCGCGGCGATCCCGGAAGCGCTGCTCGAGAGTGAGCTGTTCGGTCACGCGAAGGGCGCGTTCACGGGTGCCACCGCGGAGCGGCAGGGACTGTTCGAGGAGGCGCACGAGGGCACGCTCTTTCTCGACGAGCTGGGCGATCTCCCGGTGGCGCTCCAGGTCAAGCTGCTGCGCGCCCTCCAGGAGGGTGAGGTCCGCCGAGTCGGCGACAATGCATCTCGCACCGTGGACGTGCGCCTCGTCGCTGCCACCGCGCGCGACCTCGAGGCCGATGTCGCCGACGGAAAGTTCCGCGCCGACCTGTACTATCGCGTGAACGTGGTGCGCATTCACCTGCCGGCGCTGCGCGAGCGATCGGAAGACGTTCCCGAGCTGGTGCGCCACTTCGTGGATCGATTCAACCGCCGACTCGGTCTCCATGTCACCGGCGTCACCGCCGCGGCGATGCGCGCGCTCGTGGACTACCCGTGGCCTGGCAACGTCCGCGAGCTCGAGAACGTGGTGGAGCGAGCGATGGTCCTCACCGACGGCGCGCAGCTCGGCGTCGAGCAGCTTCCGGCGCTGGCCCCGCCCACCATCCGCCCCGACGGCGCCTCTCCGCTCGATTTGTCGGTGAAGCGCCGCACCGAGGAGCTGGAGCGCACGCTGATCAAGGAAGCCCTCGACCGCACGCGCGGCAATCGCACCCGAGCGGCGAAGGTGCTCGACCTGTCGCATCGCGCGCTGCTCTATAAGATCCGCGACTACGGGTTGGGCGAGTAGCGTCGTCGGGCGCCACCTGCGTCTCTGCAGACTTTCGCGCCGAGTCGCACCTCATCGGTGCCGAGTGCGGGAACGCGGCGGCTACCATGCGGCCATGCGATCGCGCGTGGGTGCAGCGGGGGTGGCGGAAGCATCGGGGGATCCTCGGCGGCATGCGGGCATTTCGATCGTCGAGGTGCTGGTCGCGCTCGTCCTGCTGGCCGTTGGACTGCTCGGCATCGCTGGCAATGGCGCCATCGCCATGCGTGCCTCCAGCACCGCCGCGCGCGAGCGCCGAGCCGTCCAGCGGGCCGCCGATCGGACCGCCGCGCTGCGTGCGGACGGATGCGCGGCGGCCCGCAGCGGGACCTACGCCGACTCCGGCGCAGCGCTCGACGAGCGGTGGATCGTGGGAGCAGTGAACGGCGGCGCGGCGCTGGTCGACGTCGAGGTTCGCTGGCGCGCGCCGTCCGGGTCGCGCGCGATGCTCTTGCGGAGCGCGATCCTGTGCTGATACGTGCGGGAGTGACCCTCGTCGAGCTGCTCGTCGGGCTCGCGCTCGGCGGCATCCTGGTCGCCGCGGCGGGAAGCAGCATGCTGCGCCAGCAGCGCGGCGCACGCTGGGTCGAGGGGATGACCGGCGCGGAGCTGCAGCTTCGCCCGGTGTTGCGCGCGCTCCCCGACGAGTTGACGCTGCTCGACGCGAGCGCGGGCGACATCGGCGCGGGGCAGGCGAGTGATTCCACTCTGCAGCTGCGCTCCGTCGTCGCGTCGAGCCTCACGTGCGACACGGCGACGGCGGCCGCCATCACGCTCCTGCCGGAGACGTCCGCCGTGGCGCCACTAGGTGGAGAGATGCGCAACCCCTCTGCCGGCGACTCGGTGTGGCTCTACGGCGGCGACTCACTGGGCTGGCGCGGCGCGACCGTCGTGTCGTCGTCGCGCGTCACCACCGGCTGCGTGGTCCCGTCGCTCGCTTCGGGTCCCGCCTACCGGCTCACCCTCGACGCACCCGCCGCGGTCGGAGGCGCGACGCCCGTGCGCGTCACGCGGTGGGAGCGCTGGGTCCTCTACCGCGCGAGCGACGGACGATGGTACGTCGGCGTGCGCGATTGGAGCGCCACGACAGCACGGTTCCTCGCGCCACAACCGGTCGCTGGCCCGTTCCTGCGTACGCTGCCGACCGGAGAGCGAACCGGCTTTCGCTACTTCGACGCATCGGATGCGCTCCTCGTACCCGATGGCACCAACGAGCGAAGCATCGCACGCATTCGTGTGACGACGTTGTCGACCGCGGCACCGGGTGCACCGGGTACACCGCTGAGCGGCGTACGCCGCGACTCGGCCGACGCGGTGCTGTCGCGCCGCGGAGCCCCCTGAGATGCCTCGGCGCATGCGAGCTCACCGAAGCGGGCCACGTCGCGGCGTCGTGCTCGTCGTGGTGCTCGCGCTGCTCGCACTTGGCGGCGCGCTGATCGCTGGCGCGTACTCCGCGGCACGATCGTCGGCACGCGCGACGCGTAGCGTGCGCGCCGGGATCGTCGCCCAGGCCGCGGCGCGCCGCGCCATCGCACGGGCGATCTCCGGGTGGAGCGGTGTGGACGATGCGCTCGCCGTCGGGGCGTTCACGATTCGGGCGCCCATCGAGTCCACCGCGTTTGCGCTCGATTCCGTCGACGCGCGAGTGCGGGTGCAACGACTCGCGTCGTCGCTTTTCGTCGTCGCCGTGGACGCGAGCGTGCCATCCGTTCGCGCGCCGCTCGCGCGCCGCCGCGTGCGCGTGCTGCTCGAGCGTTCCGCCCCCATCGACACGACGATGCCACGGGCGCCGCGCCCGATCGCTCGGTGGGCGAGTGCCGATCTCTATTGAGCGTGGCGCGCCGTGCACGCAGCGATGCGCACACGTCGCGCACACGGCACCCGCCCAACAAAAACGTGCGCCACGTGAGACTCGTCACATCGCGCAAGGGCCGTTGTTACCATCGCCCCAGTCCGGTCGTGTCTTCGGTACTGGTGACCGGACACAACGGTCACGCTGCCCGGCAGACGGGTGAGAAGTTGCGGTATGTCTCTGATGCAACCGTGGGCGGGGCTGCGACGTAGCATGCCTCGCCTGAAGTAGAGAATAGCGGTAGTAGCACGGCGGTCGTTCTGGCCTCCCGTCCGCTCTCTCCGTCCTTCATCACCGCTGGCTCTCCCCTCTCCCGGGCCAGTCTCCCGCTTCCAGAGCCCCATCCATGGCACTGTTCGGTCGCAAGAAAACCACGGTCGGCTTGGACATCGGGTCGGGACTCGTGAAAGTCGCGGTCGTCGATCACTCCAAGAAGCAACCGGAGCTGGTCAAGGTCGCGGTCGTCCCGTTGCTCGCCGATGCCATCGTCGAGGGCGAGGTGATGGACCCGGGTATCGTCGCGGAGGCGATTCAGAGCGCGCTCTCCGCCGCTGACGTCAAAGGCAAGCAGGTCGTGACCGCCGTCGGCGGTCGCGACGTGATCATCAAGAAGATTCAGATCGAGCGCGTAAAGGAGCAGCAGGCGCGCGAGCTGATGCGATGGGAAGCCGAGCAGCACGTGCCGTTCGACATGGAGTCGGTGGAGCTGGACTTCCAGATCCTCGATCCGGACGACGACGGCGTGGAGATGAGCGTGCTGCTCGTCGCCGCGAAGCGCGAGCTGATCGAATCCAAGATTCGCATCCTCACCGACGCGGGCCTCGAGCCCGGCATGGTCGACGTCGATGCGTTCGCGCTGCACAACGCGTTCAAGCTCAACTATCCCGAGGCCATGCGCGGCATCGTCGCGCTGGTCAACATCGGGCACGACGTCACGAACATCAACATCCTCGAAGAGGGCGTGACGATCCTCACGCGCGACATCACGCTCGGCACGCGCCGCTTCCGTGAAGATCTGCAGCGCGAGCGCGGCATCTCCGCCGACGAGGCGCAGCAGCTGTTGCAGGGCTACGATCGCTCGGCGCATCTCGACGCCGTGCTCGAGAGCCGCGGCGAGGAGATCGCCGTGGGCATCGAGCGCGCGGCGGCGTTCCTCGCGTCGTCCTCGCGCACCGCCGCTTCGGTGCGCGCGATCTACACGTGCGGCGGCGGTGCCCGGATCCCCGGGCTCTCCGATTCGCTCGCCGATCGGCTCCGCCTCTCAGTCCAGCAGGCGAACCCGCTCACCAACCTGACCATCCGTGACGGGGCGCTCGACAGCCTCGTCACCGACGAAGTCGCGTCCCTCCTGATGCTTCCGATCGGGCTGGCGATGCGGCAGGTCGCCTGAGGAGGCCACGCGATGATTGAAATCAATCTGCTCCCCGGCAGTGGCAAGAAGTCCAAGAAGAGCGGTGGCGGCGGCCCCAAGCTCAATCTCGGGGCCTCGTTCGACAACCTGAAGTCGCGCATCCGCGATCCGTTCCTGATCGGCGCCCTGGTGAGCGCCGTGGTCGCCGCGGTGGCGCTGGGTGGACTCTACACCACCCAGGAGGCGCGCGCAGCGCGTCTCGACGAAGAGCTCCAGAAGTCGGTGCAGGACTCGACGCGCTACGCGTCGGTGCTGCGTGAGCGCGAGAAGGCCGAAGCGAAGCGCGACACCGTGCTGCGCTCGCTCAACATGATCCGCGCGATCGACGACGACCGGTACATCTGGCCGCACGTGATGGACGAGGTGAGCAGCGCGCTGCCGCCGTACACCTGGATCGTGTCGCTCAGCTTCAGTGGTGCCGGCCAGGCCACGTCGCCGATCGCCACGGTTCTCGCGCCGGAGCCCGCGGGATCGTCCGGCCGCCGGCGCAAGGGCGCTCCGACCCAGGTCGTGCGCGACACGATACGCGTGCGACTCGTCGGCAACACCGTCGACATCCAGGCGCTCACGCGCTTCATGAAGCAGCTGGAGGTCTCGCCGCTGCTCGAGAACGTCTCGCTCGTCAGCTCGCAGCGGGCGAACGACAACGGTAAGGAAGTCACCCAGTTCCAGCTCGACATGCTGTACACGCGTCCTGGCGCCACCGACGTGCGTCGCGTGCCCCTCGCGGTCTCGGTGAGGTAACCCCATGGCTCTCCAATCTCGCGACCGAAACCTGCTCGCCCTCAGCGTGCTCGCGTTCATCGCCGCCGGCGGCTACTGGTATCAGTTCTGGTCGCCGAAGAATATCGAGCTCGACGCGGTCGACGTGCACGTGCAGGCGCTCAAGGACGTCAACCAGCGCGCCAAGGCGGAGCTTGCCCAGGGCAAGACCTCCGAGCTGCGCGCCGAGACGGAATCATATGAGCGCGACCTCGACGTCATGCGCCAGCTCGTGCCGACGGCAAACGAGGTTCCGGTGCTGCTCGAGCAGGTGTCCACGGCCGCGCGTCGCGTCGGTCTCGACATCTCCGACGTGCAGCCGCTGCCGCAGCTCAGTGGAGATCAGTACGACGCCTACAAGTACCGCATGAGCGTCCGCGGCGACTTCCACCAGATCGGCGTCTTCCTGACCAACGTCGGCACGCTGCAGCGCATCGTCGCGCCGATCAACGTGTCGCTGAATCCGACGTCGACGCAGCCGCGCAACAAAGCACCGCGCACCCAGCCGGTCGACGCGCGGTTCGAGATCCAGACGTACGTCGCCCGCACCGCGCCCGCACCGAAGCCGGGCGCGACGAAGCTGGAGCCGGAGCCTTCCAAGCCAGGTGAACGATGATCGCCGCCCTCAAGCAGCACGGCACCAACTACGCGAAGCGTTCGGTCAAGCGCCAACTCATCCGCTACGGCGTGCTCGGCGTCCTCGTCGTCGTCGGTTTCGTCTACAAGCTGGTGACGGGTGAGCCCCTGACGCCCTCCGGCGCCGACGAGTCGGCCGCCGCGAGCGCGCCCGCTGCCAGCGCTCCGGCGTCGGCGGCGAGCACCGCACCCATCACCTCGCCCGCCGCGGCGGCGCCGATCACCTCGCAGGGGATCGACATCAACGCGCCGAAGCGTGCCGCGCAGAACGCGGTGAACGCCACCAACGCCCACATCGCTGCGGAGACGGGGCAGGCGGTCGCCAACAACGCCGCTACCACCACCGCGCCGATCTCCGGGCCCGGCAGCACGCCGAGTGGCGCACTGCCGGCGACGTCCGGCGCGCTGCCCGCTGCCGTGCCGGCGAACGCCGCTGCCGCGGCGACCGGGTTGACCCGCGAAGTCTACGGCTACAACGCGAGCGGACGTCGCGATCCGTTTTTCTCGCTCATCCTCACCGACGATCTCCGCCCGCTCCTCCAGGACCTGCGGCTCGTCGGAATTCTGTACGAACAGTCCGGACGCCGCGCCGTCGCGATCATGCGCGACGTCCAGACGAATGCCCAGTATCGCGTTGCCAACGGCGGCACGCTCGGCCGGATGCGCGTCACTCAGATTCGGCCGCGCGCCGTGCTGTTCTCGATCGATGAGTTC
>DATFOL010000113.1:0-5204 GCA_035265545.1 Gemmatimonadaceae bacterium
ATGGTCGCCCGGCGCATCGGCGAGAAGGACGCGGAGGGTGCGGCGCACACCGCCGCGCAGGTGATCCTGTTCGGGTGCGTCCTGTCGCTCCTGATCGGCGTCGTGGGGGCGATCTTCGCACCGCAGCTGCTGGCGATCATGGGCGCGTCGCCCGGGGTCATCCAGAACGCGTCGTTCACGCGCGTGATGCTCGGCGGCAACGCGAGCGTCGTGCTGCTCTTCCTGATCAACTCCGTGTTCCGCAGCTCAGGCGACGCGGCGACGGCGATGCGTACGCTCTGGCTGGCGAACGCGATCAACATCGTGCTCGGGCCGGCGCTGGTGTTCGGCTGGGGACCGCTCCCGGAGATGGGCGTGGTCGGCGCCGCGATCGGAACGACGATCGGACGTGGCACCGGGGTCCTGTACGCGCTGTCACGATTGAAGCAGCCGGCGAGCCGGGTGCGCCTGCGGGCGCATCATTTCCAGCTCGACGTCAGCCTGATCGCGCGCGTCATCAAGCTCTCATCGGCGGCGACGTTCCAGGTGTTCGTGGGCATGGCGAGCTGGATCGGGCTCGTGCGGATTCTGGCGAGCTTCGGCAGTGCGGCGCTGGCGGGCTACACCATCGGCATTCGCATCGTGATGTTCGCGCTGCTGCCGAGCTTCGGGATGAGCAACGCCGCGGCGACGATGGTCGGCCAGGCGCTGGGCGCGAAGAAGCCCGACCGCGCAGAAGCCGCGGTGTGGAAGACGGCGCGCTACAACGCCGTGTTCCTCGCCGTGATCGGGCTGGCGTTCGTCGTCTTCGCGCGGCAGATCGTCGGAGGCTTCACGCAGGATCCAAGCGTCGCCCGGTACGGGATCATGGCACTGCGCACGGTCGCGTACGGATTCGTGTTCTACGCCTACGGGATGGTGATCGGAAACTCGTTCAACGGCGCCGGCGACACCCGCACGCCGACGTGGATCAATCTGTTCGTGTTCTGGCTCCTCGAGATCCCGCTCGCGTGGGTGCTGTCGCACCACACCGGACTCGGCGTGTTGGGGGTGTTCATATCGATGACGATCGCGTTCTCGACCCTGGCCGTGGTGAGCGCGGTGCTGTTCCGGAGGGGGAGGTGGAAGGGGCAGGTGGTGTAGGCGTCGTGTCGTTCGGGACGGCTCGTGCTGGCGTCCCGAACGCAACGGCGCGAACGCGGATCACTCGGATCTTTCGGATTGGCGCGGATCCGCAGGCGGCAGCGGCCGATGACGGAAGTTGTTCGTGTTGATGCAGCGCTCGAATCGCGGCTCGGGGCCGAAGTGTAACAGCAAGCCAACTTCGAGGTCCGAGGCTCGCAGATAGTTGATGAGCTGTCGCTTGTCAGTGAGTGCGAGCGCAGCAGTAGCCTTCGTCTCGACGATCACTCGGTTTTCAACGAGCAAGTCGAGCCTGAAAGCGCCGACTGGAAGGCTTTTGTACGTAACCTCGATCGGCGCCTCTTGAAGCACCAGAAGCCCCCGTGCACGCAGCTCGGCACAGAGAGCTCGACGATAGACGGATTCGAGAAAACCGAATCCGAGAGTGTTGTAGCATTCGAAGAACGCACCGATGATTACTCGAGTGAGCTCTCGTTCGATCAGGTCAGATCGATCCGCCCGGTTCCGGGGCATCCGTCAAGATCCGCGTTCGCGCCGTTCGGCCGTTACCAGAAACCCTCTGAGCGGAGCGACTGAACGCAGCCTCAGATCGCCTTGAACTCCTCGAACGGCTGCCCGCACGCACGGCACCAGCAGATCGACTTGCACGCCGTCGACCCGAACTCGCTCCGGATCTCGGTGTCTCGCGAGTCGCAGTACGGGCACTGCGGAGTGCGAGGGGCACGAAGGAGCTGGACGAGGTCCGTGCCGCCGCTGGGGCCTGGCGGCGCGATGCCGTAGGCCTTGAGCTTCGCGCGTGCGTGGTCGGGGATCCAATCCGTCGTCCACGCGGGTGCGTAGACGCTCCGGACGCGCACCACGGCGATCCCGCTCGCTTCCAGTGCGCTGATGATGTCCTCCTCGATCACGCGGATCGCCGGACACCCGGAGTAGGTCGGGGTAACGGTCACCGTCACCGCGCCGTTGCCATCGACGTCGACGTCCCGCACGATCCCGAGCTCGCACACGCTGAGCACGGGCACCTCGGGATCCATCACCGTATCCAGGATCTCGAGGATCGCATCGCGCGAGGGATGCGTCGCGCGCGGGGTGGTCACCACTTCGCTCCCGGGTGGGAGCGCGCGACGATCTGCATCTCGGCCAGCATGTGCCCGAGGTGCTCGGTGTGCATGCCGGCGCGGCCGCCCTTCAGATGGGGAGTGTGGGATGCGTCATGCGGCAGCGTCAGGGTGGCGCGCGCGATCACTTCGCGTACCATCGTGTCCCACCGCGGGCGGAGCGCCGGCAGGTCGGGGCCGATCCCCTGCACCGCGAGCCGCGCCGCGACGCCATCGGCGACGAACAGTTCCGGCGTGAACCGCCACAGCTCGTCCAGGGCGCGCTGCACCCTTCGATGACTCTCGTCGGTGCCGTCGCCGAGCTTCAGCACCCACTCGACGCTGTGTCGCAGATGATAGGTCGCTTCCTTGAGCGACTTGGCCGAGAGGGCCGACAGCTCCGGGCTGGTGCTTCGCGCCATCGCGTCGAGAGTGACGACGGCGAACGCGTCGAACAGGAACTGGCGCGCGATCGTGAACCCGAAATCGCCGTTGGGCAGCTCGACGAGCAGGCAGTTGCGGAACTCGACTGCCTCGCGGAAGTACGCCAGCGCGTCTTCGTCGCGTCCCTGCCCTTCGAGCTCGCCCGCTCGTCGAAGGAACAGCGTGGCCTGACCCAGGAGATCGAGCGCGACGTTGGCCAGCGCGATGTCCTCCTCGAGGATCGGGGCGTGACCGCACCATTCGCTCAGGCGATGGCCGAGCACGAGCCGATCGTCGCCGATCCGGAGCAGCAGCTCGAGCTCGTCGTGCGGAGGTGGCGCTGGCGCCGGAACGACGGACGGTGCCGTCACAGTCCGCGCACCCCGCGGGGGACCTTGTAGAACTGGGGGTGGCGGTACGCCTTGTCGGCGCCCGGATCGAAGAACGGGCCGCTGTCACCCGGGCTCGACGCCGTGATCGCGGCGCTGGGAACGACCCAGAGTGAGATGGCTTCGCCGCGGCGCGCGTAGACGTCGCGCGCGTTCTGCAGCGCGTGCTCCGCGTCGGTGGCGTGGAGCGAGCCCGCGTGCTCGTGCGGCGCGCCCTGCGAGCTCTGGGTGAACACCTCCCACACGGGCCACTGCCCGTCGGGGGCGATGGTCGCCGCCTGCTCGCCGACGAGCTTCGTCGTCTCGAGCGCGTCGCTCACGCCTACGCGGCCTCCGACGCCTGCTTCGCGCGCTGCTTCGCGGCGTAGGCGCTCGCAGCTTCGCGCACCCACGCGCCATCGTCGTGCGCACGCCGCCGCGCCTCGAGCCGCTCGCGATTGCACGGTCCGTTGCCGCGGATCACCTGATTGAACTCGTCCCAGTCGATCGGGCCGAAGCGCCAGTCTTCTGTCTCCGGATCGAATCGCAGCTCGGGATCGGGGAGCGTCAGGTCCACCGCCACGGCCTGCGGCACGGTGAGGTTCACGAAACGCTGCCGCAGCTCGTCGTTCGTCTTCCGCTTCACCTTCCAGCGGATCAGCTCCGCGGTGTTCGGCGAATCGGTGTCGCTGGGGCCGAACATCATCAGAGACGGCCACCACCAGCGGTTCACGGCGTCCTGCACCATCGCCTTCTGGGCCGGAGTGCCGTTCGCGAGCGTCGCGACGATCTCGTAGCCCTGGCGCTTGTGGAAGTTCTCCTCCTTGCAGACACGGATCATCGCGCGGGCGTACGGGCCGTACGATGCCTTCGCGAGGATGGTCTGGTTGACGATCGCGGCGCCGTCGACGAACCAGCCGATGACGCCGATGTCCGCCCACGAGAGCGTGGGGTAGTTGAAGATGCTCGAGTACTTCGCCGTGCCGTCCAGCAGCTGCTGGATCAGCTCGCCCCGATCGACGCCGAGGGTCTCGGTGCCGCAGTAGATGTAGAGGCCGTGGCCCGCCTCGTCCTGCACCTTGGCGATCAACGCCACCTTGCGGCGGAGGCTCGGCGCGCGCGTGATCCAGTTCCCCTCCGGCAGCATGCCGACGATCTCCGAGTGCGCATGCTGCGACATCATCCGGATCAGCTGCCGGCGGTAGCGCTCCGGCATCCAGTCCTTCGGCTCGATGCTCTCTCCCGCGGCGATGCGCGCCTCGAAGGCGGCGACCTTCGCCGGATCGTCCGGAGGAAGCGTTCGTGCTTGGCTCATGGCGTCGACTCCACGCCCGCGAGCGGGCTCGGCAACGGGAAATTCTCGTTCGAAAACCAAGTCAGGCAAGAGTTTGGCCTGTTCGAGAATGTACACCTGAGCCGAGGAATCGGACAATCGACGGCAGCGTCCGCCGCGCATATCTTGCGCGCATGAGCACGCGGCCGGACCTCACGCCCCAAGGCGACGTCAGCCTCGCGATCGACGACGGGGTCGGCACGATCGAGTTCTCACACCCGAAAGGGAACTCGCTTCCCCGGTCGCTCCTCAGTCAACTCGCCGCAGGTGTCGACCTGCTCGCTAGGGATCCCGCGGCCCGGGTGATCGTGGTGGGCAGCGGCGGGACGGGGACGTTCTGCGCCGGCGCGTCGTTCGACGAGCTGGTCGCGATCTCGACCGAGCAGGAGGGACAGGAATTCTTCAGCGGATTCGCCGAGGTGATCCTGGCGATGATCCGCGCGCCGAAGTTCGTGCTGGTGCGGGTGCACGGACGCGCCGCCGGCGGTGGGGTGGGAATCGCTGCCGCGGGCGACTACACCCTCGCCACGAAGACCGCGTCGGTGAAGCTCAGCGAGCTGTCGGTGGGTATCGGGCCGTTCGTCGTCGGCCCGGTGATCGAGCGCCGGATCGGGGGCGGTGCATTCGCGGCGTTGGCCGTGGACACGGACTGGCGCGATGCCGCCTGGTGCGAGCGCCACGGCCTCTACGCTCGAGTGTTCGACGACGTGGACGCGATGGATGCAGCGCTGGCACTGCTGGCGCGGGCGCTCGCCGCGTCGAACCCCGCCGCGATGGCGGCGATGAAGCGCGCGTTCTGGGAGGGCACCGACGACTGGGACAGTGTCCTCGCCGCCCGCGCTCGCGTGAGCGGCGCGCTCG
>DATFOL010000114.1:0-6938 GCA_035265545.1 Gemmatimonadaceae bacterium
GCCCTTCCCTCCGCGACCAGGTGGTCACATTCTCGGTTCGATCAACTCCGCCCATCGTACTTCCTTGGTACGGAAAACCGGCCGTCAGCCCGACACGATTGCCCAATCGGATTCGCCGACACACTGCGCGCATGACGTCCACCGATGAACGCGGTGAGTTCACTCGGTTGCTCGAGCAGGTGCGTGACGGCGACCAGCATGCGTTCGATCTGCTCCTGGCGATGGTCTACGACACGCTGAAGCAGATCGCGCGCAGGCAGCTGTCGCTCCGCCGGCGCGGTTCGGCGCTCTGTACGACCGAACTGGTCCACGAGGCGTACTTCAAGCTCGCGGGGCGGGGTGGGCAATCCTGGCAGGATCGCGTTCACTTCTGCGGCATCGCCGCGAACGCGATGCGTCAGGTACTGGTGGACCACGCGCGGCACCACAACGCCGCGAAACGCGGTGGAGGGGCCGAACCCATCACGCTGACCGCCGGTCATGACGCGGCCGAGCCGAGCGTAGTGGACGTCTTGGCTCTCGATCAGGCGCTCGACCGGCTGGGCGAACGGAACGAGCGGTTGCGCCGCGTCGTGGAGTACCTCTTCTTCGGCGGGATGACGCAGGACGAGGTGGCCACGGTCCTCGGCGTCTCGACGCGCACTATCGAGCGCGACTGGTTGAAGGCAAGATTGTTCCTCCACCGGGAGCTTCACGCGGGGGACGCATGACGCGCGAGCGCTGGGCCGACGTCGAGCGCGTGTTGGACGCGGTGCTCGACCACGAGCCGCACGAATGGGACGCGGTGATCGCCGAGCTGTGCGGGCCGGACGCGCAGCTACGCGCCGAGGTCGAGTCGCTCGTTGCACGCCACGGCGCTGCGAAGCGATTCCTCGAGGTGCCAGCGGCGGCCGCGATCGCGGCCGGGTGGGCCGGCTTCGCCGACGAAGCGACCTCGGTCCAGCCGCACGAGGCGAGTCCTGCCGACGAGACACATGTCATCGATCCACTCGTCGGGTCGCGCGTGGCTCACTACGGCATCGTCGCGCGGCTTGGCGGCGGAGGCATGGGCGTCGTGTATCGAGCGCGCGACACGCGTCTCGAGCGAGACGTCGCGTTGAAGTTCCTCCCCCCACACCTTGGCCTCGACTCCACGGCCAAGAGCCGCTTCATGCTCGAGGCACGGGCGGCCGCCGCCCTCGACCATCCGAACATCTGCACCGTGCACGAGATCGGCGAAGCCGGCGACGGACGCCTGTTCATCGCCATGGCGTGCTACAACGGCCGAGTGCTGAAGGAGCGGATCGCCGAGGGACCATTGTCACCCGCGGAGGCCGTGGCCATCGCCATCGGCATCGCGCGCGGCCTCGCCGCGGCCCACGAGCGGGGGATCGTTCACCGGGACGTGAAACCGGCGAACATCATGCTGACGGCAGGCGACGGCGTGAAGCTGCTCGATTTCGGTGTGGCGAAGCTGGCCGATGTGACGATCACGCAGTCGGGGATCACGCCCGGAACCGTGGCGTACATGTCTCCCGAGCAGATCCGTGGGGAGAACGCGGATGCGCGATCCGACCTCTGGTCGGTGGGCGTCGTGCTGTACGAGATGCTGGCGGGGACTCGCCCCTTCCCAGGCAGTCACGACGCCGCCGTCATGCAGGCGATCCTTCACGCCGATCCGCCGCCGCTCGACGGCTCGGATGGGCATACGATCGCCACGCTTCCGACCGTCGTGAGCCGTCTGCTCGCCAAGAATCCGGATGAGCGGTATCTCGACGCCCAGCAATTGCTGGCGGACCTCGAGCCGGTCGCAGCCGACCGACGCGTGCTCGCGGCTGGCGCGGTGCGTACTACGTCGAGCGACTCGTCCGGTCTCGCGCCTGCGGTCGCGCGGCGCAGCGATGGCGTTCTCGCGCCCGCGCGTCGGGCTCGCTCCTGGAAGTGGATGGCGGCCGTCGCGACGCTGCTTCTGCTCGGAGTGGTCAGCTGGATGGCGACGCGTCGATTCGCGCCCGGGTCGACCGCGATCCGGCGCGTTGCCCTGCTTCCACTGGCCAATCTCACTGGCGATCCGGCGCTCGATTATTTCGTGGACGGCGTGCACTACGCCCTGAGCACGGAGCTGTCGAAGATCGAGGGGTTGGCAGTCCACTCGCGGCAGTCGGTGCTGCGCTATCGCGGGAGCGATCGACCACTGCCCGAGATCGCACGCGAGCTCGAGGTGGACGCGCTGCTCGAGGGCGCCGTCTTCAAGAGTGGCGACAGCGTGCGGATCACGGTCCAGCTTCTGCGCGCGCGACCGGAGCAGCAGATGCTGGCGGCGTCGCACTACGGGGCGCTCAACCAGGCGCTCGTGCTGCACAACGTGGTCGCGCGCGCGATCGCCGATTCGGTGCACGCGCGACTCGCGCCCGCCGAGGCAAAGGCGCGACGTGCTGCCAAGCGAGTCGTGAGCCCCGCCGCGGAGCAGTCATTTCTCGCGGGGCTGTACCACCTCGAGCGGTCCATGAAGGCGGAGTTCATGGCGGGACCGGAGCAGCTGAAGGTGCTCGACAGCGCCATCCACTACTTCAAGGAAGCGACCGCGCTGGAACCTCGATGGTCCGCTCCGCACGCACGGATCTCGACTGCGTATCGCGTCAAGACGGACAATCTCCCGGAGGACTCGGCGGCCGAATACTACCGCAGGGCGAAGGCGGCCGCGCTGCGCGGCATCGAGCTCGATGACACCGACCCCGAGGCACATGCATCGCTCGCCATCGTGCTGGCGTTTCACGAGCAGGACTGGACCGGTGCCGACCGCGCGATCCGTCGATCGCTCGAGCTGGACCCATACGCGCGGGCATTTGCCGCCGCCGCCATCATGACGGCGGCAGGGCGGCACGATGAAGCGATGCTGCTTTGGCGAAAGGCGGAGGCCCGCTATCCGCTCTCGGAATCGCTGAAACTCTCGGAGGTGTGGGCCCACGGCTGCGCGGAGCGCCACGACGACGCCATCGCCAAGGCGCGAGAGTTGAACGACCGCGTGACGCGCTCCGGGCGCACTGGCATGCCCGGCGACAGCGGCTGGTTGTTGAGCGTTCTGGCGCACGAGCATTCGATGAAAGGAGAACATGCCAAGGCCATCGCCGCAGCGGAGGCGCTCGTGGCGCGTGACGCCAGGCCGCAATCCCGCGTCACGCTCGCCTTCGTCTACGCGCGCGCCGGGCGGCGTGACGAAGCGCGGGCGCTCGCCGAGCGGCTGGAGGCACAGGCGCGTTCGCGCGGTGGCTCATTGCGAAACGCGCATCTGTATGCCGCCCTCGGTGACACCCAACGCGCGCTCGACATGGTGGTCGCCGCGGCGAACGAACGGCGTCCGGTGGCGGGCTTCCGCTGCAGCATCGCCTATCGCGTGCTGCGGAACGAGCCGCGGATGCGCGAGCTGGTCCGATCGTTCGGCTTCCCGTCGACTGATTGAGCCGCTCTGCTCATGCGCCACGCTCCCTGCCGAGTCGTCCATCCGCTGCGGCTGACATACTCGCCGGTGATCGAGTCGCCGCGTACCACGCCCAGGAACGTCGTGGTCACCATGCAGTCGCAGTCCGGGTCGTGGTACGGCTCCAGAATGCCTTCCACCTCAGATTCGCCCGCGCGCACGTAGCGGATGCGCAGTGCCGTCGCCGTGGAGGCGCGGGCATGGAAACCTTGCTCCTGAGGCCGCATCCGCTGTCCCACGTAGGACGCCTGCAAGCTGACCTCTCCGCTGGCCGAATCGCGTCCGGGCTCGAGCTGAAAGGCGATGCTTCCGCTGCGATCCGGGTGCTCGCTGGTGAACTCCCCGAACCATTCGCCGGCGAGTCGTGACTTGTCGTCGATCGTCCCATACATCGGGAAGCGCGCCGGGTGATAGGTGCACGCCGCGAGGATGACGAGACCAAGGATCGCGACAGCCGTGTGCTTGTGATGCCCGAACATGTTCCCCTCCGAAATGTCGTGGAGGAGAAGTTCGGTATCGCGACCAAACCGATCTATCGGACGATCGGCTACATCTCGCCGTGGCGAGCCGGAGCCGTACGCCGTTTGGGCGATGACGTGCCGCGCCAGGAGGCACGCACACTCCTACGCCTGTCTCGCGAAGGAATGCCGATCGTCGCGCGAATGAGTGTCGAGATCCACTCGAACGAGGTCGCGGTTGATCATGATGGCGGCCTCCGCACCCGCCGCCGCGGCTACTACGATCTGCTGCACGCGTGCCGCCGCGTCACCAGCGGGCGGTGCTCGCGATGTGGCCGGTACTAGTTCGCAGGCTACCGCGCCAACGCATCGAGCATTCGCGCACGCTCGGCGGGTCCGATCCAGCGACCGTTCACCACGACGCCGTTGATGCGAAGCGAGTTTGCGATCGCGTCGAGCGGATTTGCGTCGAGCAACAGCAGATCCGCGCGCGCACCCACACGCACCACCCCTGATCTCCCTTCCTCACCCATGAACCTCGCCACGTCCACGGTTCCGGTGCGCAACGCCTGATACGGTGTCAGGCCCGCGGCAACGAGTGCCCCCAGCTCCCGGTGCGCCGAGAAGCCCGGCACGTTCCAGAGCTGTGGGGCATCGGAGCCGAGGAGGAAGGGCACACCAGCGTCGTACATCGCCTTGATGAGACGCCGACGCAGCGCGATGAACTCCTGCCGCTGCTCGCGCGGCACGGGAGCCTGCGCGAGGTAGTTGTTCTTGTTGGTGCGCCACGCCGCCGTCTGCTGCGGCACCCAGTACCTGAACTCGGGAAGCGAGGTCAGCTCGTCGCCGGTGGCGTCGTTCGCGTAATTGTCCGTCAGGATCTGCGTCGGGACCATGACGACTCCCGAGGCCTTGATGCGCTTGACGATCGAGTCGAGACGCGACCGATCGACTTGTCGGATGATGCCGAGTCCGAAGAAGCCATTCACCTCCCCCGTCAGCGGCTGCGGCCCCGTGTACATCGCCTCGACGATGCCGTCGAGGTGATCGATCGTGGAGTACTTCGACGTGAGCGCGGCGTCGAGCCCGACCTCGAGCGGCACGTGGCCGGCGAATGGGATGCGGACCGCGTTCGCGACGGCGGCGAGCGAATCGAATGCCGGCCGAGGCACGCCGGGGTGGATCTTGAGCAGGTCGTACCCGGCAGCCTTCTGAGCGCGTACCATCGCCGCGACGATGGCTGACGACGTCGCGGAATTCCCGTTGAACGACGGCCCGGACGTCAGCAGGCGCGGGCCGAACAGCCGGCCGGCGGCGATGCTGTCGCGAAGGGCGAGGTGCATCGGAGCGCCGAGCATGCCGCGCGCAGTAGCGACGCCGGCGAGCGCGTACAATGAAAGCGTCCGGTGCGCATGTACCGCCTGCGGGCCGCTCGGCACATGGGCGTGGAACTCGGCGATCGCGGGCATGAGGAACTTGCCGCGTGCGTCGACGGACGTCGCACCGCGCGGCGCGGCCCTCTGAGCGCCGACATAGGTGATGCGTCCGCCCTCGACGATCACCGTCTGATTGGCGAGCACGGTCTCGCGATCCATCGGGATCACCGAGACGCCCGTGAAGACGACGGGTGCCTGCTGCGACGTCGCCGCGGTGGGGACGCCGATGGTGAGGAGAAGCGAAGTGGCAGCGCGTGTGAGACGAAGCACCGGGCCTCCAGCAATGAGTTCGACGGTGGCAGCCAAGACTACGAAAGGGCAGCTCGCTCGAGCTTCAACCGGCGTGCAGATCGCTCGACGGAGCCCGGCCTGAGCGCAGCTCGGGATGGCAGGTGCGGATCCCTCGACTGCGCTCGGGATGACAGTGGTGCTCGGGATGACAGTGGTGCTCGGGATGACAACTGGTAAGCGAGCCGCGGGTCGGCCGAGCCGCAAGGATGATCATGCTCGCGGACACTCGAACTGCCGGCCAGAACAGTCCCGTTCTTCCTCCGCTCGTGCGCAGCCTCCATGTTCACAGCTCACATGGTCGCGCGCAGCCGCGCCCAGGCTTCATGCTCCCGCGTACGGAAGACACGATGGCAAAGTCGATTCTGATCATCACCGGTGATGGCGGCGAGTGCTACGAGACGCTCTACGCCGTCCACCGATTCCGCGAAGCCGGCTACGAGCCGCGCATCGCCGCCCCGTCGCGCAAGCGCCTGCACCTGGTGATCCACGACTTCGAGCCGGGCTGGGACACCTATGTGGAACGCCCCGGCTACCAGCTCGCGTCGGACCTCGACTTCAGCGAGGTTCGCGTCGACGACTACGACGCGGTGCTCGTGCTCGGCGGCCGCGCGCCGGAATACCTGCGGCACGACGCCCGGGTGCTGCAGATCGTGCGCGAGTTTCACGAGCGCGAGAAGTGGGTGTTCGGGATCTGTCACGGCATCCAGGTCCTGGCGAGCGCCGGCCTCGCCACCGGCGCTCGGGTCACGGCGTACGAGCACTGCCGGAGCGACGTGGAGTCGGGCGGCGGGGAGTACGTCGCCGATCAGCAGGCGGTGCGGCACGGTCGGATGGTGACAGGCCAGACCTGGCAGTCCCATCCCGAGTTCTACCGCGAAGTGATGTCGTGTTTGGGCGCGGAGGCCGAGGTAACGCTGTGAAGCCATCGGCATCCACCATCACCACCATCGACGAGTACATCGATGGGTTCCCGGTGGACGTGCAGTCGCGCCTTCGGGAGCTGCGCGCGACCATCCGGCGTGCCGCTCCCATGGCGACCGAGAAGATCGCGTATCGGATGCCCACCTTCTATCTCGACGGAAACCTGGTGCACTTCGCGGCGTTCCAGAATCACATCGGGTTCTATCCGGCGCCGCGCGGCATCGAGGCGTTTCGTGACGCGCTGTCGAACTACAAGGGTGCCAAGGGGTCGGTTCAGTTTCCCCACGACGAGCCGTTGCCGCTCGCGCTCATCGCGAAGATCGTAGAGTTCCGCGTCGGCGAGACCCTCGAGAAGAAGGAGAAGAGCCGAAAGTG
>DATFOL010000115.1:0-22381 GCA_035265545.1 Gemmatimonadaceae bacterium
CTGTGGGAGCACTACGCCTTCGGTGGCGACGTGAAGTTCCTGCGCGATCGCGCCTATCCGGTGATGAAAGCGGCATGCGAGTTCTACCTCGACTTCCTCGTGCCGAACGAGAAGGGCCAGCTCGTCACGTCGCCCTCCGCATCGCCCGAGCTGCGGTTCAAGGTGGCGGGGGGCGGCACCGCCGCGCTCAGCGCCGGCGTGACGATGGACCGTGCGCTCGTATGGGATCTGTTCACCAACACCATCGAGGCGTCCACCGTGCTCGGCGCCGACGCCGCCTTCCGCGAGCGGATCCGCCAGACGCGGGCGCGGCTCATCCCGTATCAGGTGGGCAAGCGCGGCCAGTTGCAGGAGTGGGCGCAGGACTTCGAGGAGCAGGAGCCGCAGCACCGGCACTTCTCGCATCTCTTCGGCGTATACCCCGGCCGCGAGATCACCCGCCGCGAGACGCCGGCGCTGTTCGCCGCGTCGCGCCGCTCGATGGAGCTCCGCGGCGACGAGGCGACCGGCTGGTCGATGGCGTGGAAGACCAACTTCTGGGCGCGGATGGGCGACGGCGGCCATGCGCATCTGATCCTCACGAACCTGCTCAAGCCGGCATGGAGCACCGCGACCAACTACACGCGGGGCGGGGGCGTCTACCCGAACCTCTTCGACGCGCATCCGCCCTTCCAGATCGACGGCAACTTCGGCGCGACGGCGGGGATCGCCGAGATGCTGCTCCAGAGCCATGCCGGCGAGATCCACCTCCTGCCCGCGCTTCCCTCGGCATGGCCTACTGGCCGGGTGCGCGGGCTGCGTGCGCGCGGCGGCGTCGAGGTGGACATCGAGTGGAAGAACGGCGCCCTGCAGCAGGCATCGCTCCTGTCGTCGCGGGCCCGAACGATGCGCGTGCGAGTCGGCGACAGGACGAGCGAGCATCGGCTCCGCGCCGGCCAGCCCACGGTCGTCAGCGGATGACCGCCGAGCGCCGTACATTCGGCGCCGGCCGGAGCGCCGCCGCTCGTCCGTCGAGACCCGGGGTCGTTTTTGGCCGGCCCCGCGGCCTGGATTGGGACGGGCGGAAGGGATTCCGGGGAGATCGCCCATACGTTCCGAGCGGGATGCAACTTCGTAGCAGAGGCTGGTGACGGACGACGACGCGCGCAGGGTCAATGTCGTCGCGATCAGGTCAGTTTTGCCGTTGAACCCAACATTTGGCGAGATGATCCGGGGAGCCGGGCCCTTGCCGAACGCGAGCAGCTGATAGGCGGACCCGCACTTCGGTCGGGGGCGAAGACGCCTCTGGCGGCCTCGGGCCGGTCCGCGCACAATCCACTCACCCGAATCGCAGCAACGCCTTTAGTCCCGAAGCTCGGCAAAGGCGCCTAACGTCGTCTGCCGGGCTGAACAGAAATTCGTTTATGAACATCGGATCGCAACGAGCGCGGGAGCGATCGTGCGAGCGTGGCCGGCCCCGACCCCGGCCCCCGAGCAGGTCGACGTTCGCTCCCAATTGAGATTTCCGGCCTCGTCACCGCGCGCTGCGCCGTCGCCGTGCGAACCAACTCTCCAAGCCACTCGAACATGACGCGACTCACACTCCTCTACGCTGCCGCCGCACTCGGTGTGGCCGGCAGCCCCGTCGCCGCGCTCCCCCCGGCGACAGCCCCCTCCACCCCCGCGGCCAGCCCCGCCGCCGCGGCAATCGTCTCGGGACGGGTCACCGACCCCACCGGCCGGCCGCTCGCCAGCGCTCAGGTCTTCATCGTCGGCACGCAGCTCCGTGCCCTCAGCAACGCCGAAGGACGCTACACGATCGCCAACGTCCCCGACGGCACCCACACCATCCGCGCGCAGCTGATCGGCTTCGCGCCGCTGTCGCGCCAGATCACCGTCGCCGGCCAGCCGGTGACGGCGGATCTCACACTCACCCCCCAGACCGTCCAGCTCGAGCAGATCGTCACGATCGGCTATGGCACCCAGCGCCGGCAGGACCTCACGGGCGCGGTGTCGTCGGTCAACGTCACGGACGTGCCGACCCAGGTCACTGCCAACGTCGGCCAGATGCTCGAGGGCCGCGTCGCCGGCGCCCAGGTCACCCAGAACAACGGCGCCCCGGGCGGCGGACTCTCGATCCGCATCCGCGGCTCGAACTCGATCGCCGCCAACAGCGAGCCGCTCTACGTGATCGACGGCGTGCCCGCGATCACCGGCACCTCGTCGAACGACCCCTACCAGAACCCGCTCTCCTCGATCAGCCCGAACGACATCGAGAGCATCGAGGTCCTCAAGGACGCGTCGTCGACGGCGATCTACGGCGCCCGCGGCGCCGCCGGCGTCGTGCTCATCCAGACCAAGCGTGGCCGGCGCGGCCAGAACAACGTCACGCTCGACGCGTCGTACGGCACCATGACGCCATCCAAGAAGATCGAGATGCTCAATGGGCTCCAGTTCGCCGAGCTGGCCAACGAAGGCCGCGCCAACATCAACGACAAGCCGTTCTACACGGCCGCGCAGCTCGCCGCGATCCCGAACGGCGGCGAGGGTACCAACTGGCAGGACCTCGTACTCCAGAACGCCTCGCAGCAGAACTACAACGTCGGCGCCACCGGCGGCGACGAGACGACGCGCTACCTCCTGTCGGGTGGCTACTTCGATCAGGGCGGCATCGTCATCAACTCGGGCTTCGACCGCTACTCGGGCCGGGTCAACCTCGAGCGCAACGTCAGCAAGAAGTTCCTGGCGGGAACCAACCTCACGATCTCGAGGACCCGCAACAGGATCCAGTCCAGCGACGTGTCGCTCGGCAACTCCACCGTGATGGGATCGCTCTGGTTCAACCCGGCCGATCCGGTCACGCGGCCCGACGGAACGTACCTGCTGAACTCGACGGTCACCTGGCCGGTCGAGAACCCGGTCGCCAACACGGTCGGGCTGGACCAGCAGCGCACGGTCTTCAACACGATCGGTAACGTGTTCGCCGAGTACGCCTTCATGGACGCGCTGCGGCTTCGCTCGTCGCTTGGCCTGACCGCGGTCTTCGATCGCTTCAGATTCTTCGCACCGCGCACGATTCCGGGCGGCGCGTCCGCCCAGGGCAGCGCCCAGAATCAGTCGGGTGAGACCTACAACGTCGTCAACGAGAACACGCTCAACTACCGTCGCGACGTGATGGGCAACGCGCTCGACCTGCTCGGCGGCTTCACCGTCCAGCGGTCACGCGGGGAGTCGATCGACGCCCGCAACACGCGCTTCTCCAACGATATCCTCGGCGTATACGGCCTTCCGACGGGAACCCTGCCCGTCATTCAGAACTCGCCATACAGCGAGTCGGCCCTCCTCTCGTACCTCGGCCGCGCCAGCTACAACGTCGCGGACAAGTACCTGCTCACGCTCACCGGCCGTGCCGACGGGTCGAGCCGGTTCGGTGAGAACAACAAGTGGGGCTTCTTCCCCTCGGCCGCCCTCGCGTGGCGCCTGATCGACGAGGGGTTCATGAAGAACCAGAAGGTGTTCAGCGACGCCAAGATCCGCCTGAGCTACGGCGTGACGGGGAACCAGGAGATCGGTCTCTACAACTCGCTGGCGACCCTCTCCGGGAACAACTACGCCTTCGGCGGCACGAACGTCGTCGGCTACGCCACCAGCTCGGCCGCGCCGAACCCGGACCTCAAGTGGGAGACGACACGGCAGACCAACGTCGGCCTCGACCTGGGCTGGCTCGACAACCGCATCTCCGCGTCGATCGACGCGTACCGGTCCACGACGAAGGACCTGCTCCTCAGCGTCGACCTTCCGGCGCAGTCGGGCTTCTCCACCCAGCTCCGCAACGTCGGCTCGGTCCAGAACACCGGTCTCGAGCTCCAGCTCAACACGGTGAACTTCGCCGGCGAGGCGTTCGGCTGGCGCAGCTCGCTCAGCGCGGCCAAGAACAACAACAAGGTGCTCGCGCTCGGCGTGGCGAACCAGATTCCCTACACGGGTGACAAGGGAATCAGCGGCCAGACCGGCGGCGCCGTGATGGTGATCAAGGTCGGCGAGCCGCTCTCGAGCTTCTACGGCCTGCAGACCAATGGGCTGTACCAGCAGGGCGATCCATGCCCGCTCACGACCAAGCGGCCCTTCCTCGATTGCGTGCCCGGCGAGTATCGCTACGTCGACAACAACGCCGACGGAAAGATCGACGCGGGCGACCGCGTCATCCTCGGCAACGGCCAGCCCGACTGGTACGGCGGTCTGACCAACGAGTTCAACGTCGGGCCGTTCAACATGAACGTGTTCCTCTCGGGCTCGTTCGGCAACGAGATCCTCAACGGGCCGGCGATCAACACCCGGAACGTGAGCAACCTCTCGAACCAGACGGTCGACGCGCTCCGCCGGTGGACGCCGACGAACACGAACACCAACGTGCCGCGCGCGAACGTCAATCGGCCGCGCGAGCTGTACGACGTGCACGTGGAAGACGGCTCCTTCATCAGGCTGCAGAGCCTCTCGCTCGCGTACCGGCTCCCGCAGAAGTTCATCGGCCGCGCCGAGAGCGCCCGCATCGTCGTCACCGGCCAGAACCTCGCCACGTGGACCGACTATACGGGCTTCGATCCGGAGGTCAACAGCTTCGGCGGCGATGCGCGCGCGCGCGGCGTTGACCTCGGTGCGTATCCCCGCGCTCGCACGTGGAACCTCGGCTTCAGCCTGATCTATTGATCCCGGACATCAACTCACCGATGACACATAATCCGATCGTTCCACGGGCCAGGCTCCTGGCCATGACGCTCCTCCTGGTCGCGGCGCCGGTCACGGCGTGCAACGACCTGCTGACGGAGAATCCGAAGGACCGCATCAGCACGGAGGCGTTCTTCCAGACCGCCGCCGACGCGAAGGCGGCGATCGCCGCCACCTATCGTCCGCTCTCCACCGGCTCGCTCTGGGGCACGAACCTCCAGTGGGCGCTCAACGCCGCGACCGACGAGTCGCGTGTCGGGCCGGAGGAGGAGAACCCGAACATCGTCGCCCTCACGCAGCTCTCGTGGACGACGACGAACCCGTACATCGCCGGCTCGAACGCGGCAGGTGGCGTGTGGGGCGGGCTCTATCAGATGATCACCCGCGCGAACCTCGTGCTCGCCCGGGTGCCGGCCATCGAGATGGCAGAGGCGGACAAGAACCAGATCCTCGCCGAAGCGAAGTTCCTGCGTGCGCTCGGCTACTTCTATCTGGTCCGCCTGTACGGGGACGTCCCGCTCGTCCTCAGCCCGGAGGAGCAAGAAGCGCTCGGCGGCCGTACGCCGCAGGCGCAGGTGTTCGCGCAGATCGTGAAGGACGCCACCGAGGCCGAGGCGGTGCTGCCGGCCACCTGGCCGAGCACCGACAAGGGACGCGCGACCAAGGGATCGGCGGAAGCGCTCCTCGCCGAGCAGTACATCTGGCGGAAGGACTGGGCGAACGCGGCAACCTACGCCAAGAAGATCATCGACAGCCAAGTCTACAGCCTCGAGAAGAACTACATCAGCGCCTTCCTGCCCGGCTCCCAGAACCGCAACGAGGAGGTGTTCGCCGCGCAGTCGTCGAGCGTGACGGGCGCGCCGGCGATCGACATCGCCGCGTGGGAATATCCGCGCAACATGAACCCCAACTCGAACGGTGGCTGGGGGACCTGGCAGCCGCTCCAGTCGTTCATCGATTCGTATCCGGTGGGTGACTACCGCAAGGAAGTCAGCTTCTTCACGAGCGGCATCGATCCGACCGGCAAGGTCGTCACCTTCCTGCCGCACGTCTACAAGTACCGCCCGACGCAGCGCCCCGGTCAGCAGGACGTGAACTGGCCGATCTACCGCTACGCCGACGTGTTGCTGATGTACGCCGAGGCGCTCAACGAGCAGAACCAGACGCCCGCGGCGCTCACCTACGTGAACATGGTGCGCGCGCGCGCTCGCAACGGCACGGCCGCGGAGAATCGCGCATCACCGGCCGATCTCGCGGGTCTCAGCCAGGCCCAGACTCGCCAGGCGATCTTCGACGAGCGCAAGTGGGAGCTGGCGTACGAGGGCAAGCGCTGGTTCGATCTGGTGCGCCAGGGCTTCGCGGCGTTCCAGGCGGCGGAGGCCGCCGATCCGACGGTGATCCCGACCAACATCCAGCCCACGCGCATGGTGTGGCCGATCCCGCAGGCGCAGATCGATCTCAACCCGGAGCTCACCCAGAACCCGGGATATTGATCGGCGTTCCACACCGCGACGCATCGCCGCGCTCGCGGTGACGACGTGCCCCGCACGAGAGGATCAGGCTACGCGCCATCTCTCTCGTGCGGGGCCGTCTCACGTTCGGAGAACTTCCACCATGCTCATGCGCACTCGACGATTCGTCTCACGCCGCCCCCAACACGCCCTCGCGTCGCTGCGTACTACCGGAGCGATCGCGCTCGTGGCGGCCGCCGCTGCCGGCTGCGCGGTAGGTCACGCGTCGTCGTCAACCGCGACCCGCGATCCGGACCGCAAGGAATGGATCGAGCTGTTCAACGGGCGGAACCTCGACGGCTGGACGGCGAAGATCGCCAAGCACGAGGTGGGCGACAACTACGCCAACACCTTCCGCGTCGCCGATGGAATGATCCAGGCGCGGTACGACGGCTACGGCGGCAACTACGACGCGCAGTTCGGGCATCTCTACTTCGATCGCCCCTATTCCTACTACCTCGTCTCGCACGAGTACCGCTTCGTCGGCGAGCTCTATCCCGGTGCGCCGAGCTACACGCTGCGCAACAGCGGCCTGATGATCCATTCGCAGGACCCACGCACGATGCCGCGCAACCAGAACTTTCCCATCTCCGTCGAGAACCAGTACCTCGGCGGGCTGGGTGACGGCCGGCCGCGCACCACCGGCAACATGTGCTCGCCCGGCACGATGATCGACTTCGCCGGCAAGCCGGACCCGCGCCACTGCATCAACTCCACGTCCAGGACCTACGACGGAGACCAGTGGGTGCTCGCCGAGACGCTCGTGCTCGGCGACTCCATCGTGAAACACATCATCAACCACGACACGGTGCTCGTCTACACGCACCCGCGTCAGGCTGTGGGCGTGGTGACCAACATCGATCCCGCGCAGCTCACCGAGGGCAAGCCACTGCGCTCCGGATTCATCGCGCTCCAGGCAGAAGGGCACCCGATCGACTTCCGCAACGTCCGGCTCCTCGACCTCGAGGGGTGCATGGACCCGAAGGCTTCCAACTACAAGCGCTACTACGTCAAGTCGAACCCGGCGGCGTGCCGCTAGCACGCCGCCGCTCCACGTACACGCCGTTCCCGCTGTGGTCTCCATGACGAAACTCGTGTTGTCCCGCCACGTCGCATGCCGCACGCTGGCCGCCGCGCTGCTGGCGTGCTCGCTCGCCCCGACCTCCGACCTCCATGCGCAGGCGCCGGCGGCGAATGCCCCCCCGCCGCGCCCTGCGTCGATTCCGAAGAGCGGCCCCGTGCCGCGCGAGCCCGCCGCGGAGCAGAAGCTCCAGGCGGCATTCAAGGCGCCCGCCGGCTTCGACGTCACGCTGTTCGCCGGCCCGCCCGTGGCGATGTACCCCACGTGCGTGGGCGAATCCCCCGACGGCGCCGTCTTCGTCTGCGTCGACCCGAACCTCTCGCTCTCCACGCTCAAGGGCGTGGGCCGCGTCATGCGGCTCGTCGACAGCAACGGCGACGGCCGCGCCGACAGCTACACCACCTTCGCCGAGATGGACAGCCCGCGCGGCGTGGTGGCCGATGGTAAGACGGTGTACGTGATGCATCCGCCCGACCTCACCGCCTACCGCGACACGAACGGTGACGGCATCGCCGACACGTCGTTCGCCCTCGTGAAGGGACTCGGCTTCGACCTCGACTTCCGCGGCGCCGACCACACCACCAACAACATCCAGCTCGGCCCCGATGGCTGGATCTACGTGGCGGTCGGCGACTACGGCTTCATGAAAGCGGTCGGCGCGGACGGGAGGCAGCTCCAGCGCCGCGGCGGCTCGGTCGTCCGGGTGCGCCCCGACGGAACGAACCTCGAGCTCGTCACCGTCGGTACGCGCAACATCTACGACGTCGCAATCGATCCGTTCGCGCGGCTCTATGCGCGCGACAACACCAACGACGGCGACGGGTGGAACACGCGCCTGCACTACCTCGCGCCCGGCGCGAACATGGGGTATCCGTCGCTCTACCAGAACTTCGCCACCGAGCACTTCCCGGCGATGCACGACTACGGCGCCGGCTCCGGCGTCGGTGCGCTCTGGATCCAGGATCCCGCCTGGCCCGCCGGGATGAACGATGGACTGTACACCGGCGACTGGACCACCCAGCGCATCTACCGCCACGCGCTCACCCCCAAGGGCGCGACCTACGAGCCGACGCAGGAGGAGTTCGTCACGCTGCTGCGCCCTGCCGACTTCATCCTCGACGGCAGCTCGAACCTGTTCGTCGCCAGCCTCGCCGGTGGACAGTTCACCTACAACTCGGACACGGTCGGCTACGTAGTGCGGGTGCGGCCGAGCGGACTGACCGCCGCGCGCGAGCCCGACGTCGCGCGCGCCACCGACGCCGTGCTGCTTCGCCAGCTCGTGTCGCCAAACGCCGTGCACCGGCTGCACGCGCAGCAGGAGCTGCTGCGCCGCGGCTCGAAGCCCGCCGTCGTGACTGCGCTGCGTCGTTCCATCGACGACACGAAGCTCCGCGCCGACGCGCGCGCCATGGCGATCTTCACCCTCAAGCAGCTAGAGGGGCAGAAGGCGAACGACGCGCTCATTCGCGCGGCGACGGCTGCCGACGCGCGGGTGCGTGAGAGCGCGCTCCACGCGCTCGCCGACCGCACCGACCAGATCCAGGGCGTGGCGCCGGCGCTGTTCGTCAAGGCGCTCGCCGACGCGGACCCGCAGGTGCAGGTGCAGGCGATCCGCGGCCTGGTCCGTCTGGGCGCGCGCGACGCGGCCGACGCGCTCCTCCCACTCGCCGCGAGCGGGGATCAGGCCGTCTCGCATCTCGCCGTGAACGCGCTCGTGAGCCTCGGCGCCTCGAGCGCCGCGCTCAAGGCGCTCGACGGCACGCCCGCGCTCCCGGCTGGCGCGCTCCGCGTGCTGGGGCAGATGCACGACCCCGCCGTCGTCAGCGCGCTCGTCGAGCGGCTCGGGCGAGCGAGCGACGCCGGCACCCGCGGCGCGCTGGTGCGTACCCTCGCACGACTCGCCAACCGCGAGGCGCCGTGGAAGGGTGATTGGTGGACCACCAAGCCAGCCCACCTCGGTCCGTACTTCGATCCGGCCGCGTGGGAGGAGAGCCCGCGTATTCGCGCTGCGCTCACCACCACGCTCGCGGCGGCGAGCGGCGAGGAGTTCACGCGTCTCGTGAACGACCTCGCGCTCAATCAGGCGCTCCCGCGCGGCGCAGGTCCGCTCCTCGCCGCCGTCGTCGCGTCGAACGATACGGTGCGTGCGTCGCTCCTCAACGCGATGGTCGGCCGCGCGCAGCTCGATGCGGCCAGCGTCGCCATCGCGACCCAGCTCGACGCGCGAAGCCCCGCGCTGCACGGCGCCGTCGCGCAGATCCTCGCCGGCGAGAGCACGCTCGGAGCCGGCGCGCTGCCGCTCGCGCGCAGCGCGGTGCTCGACACGAAGCTCGACCCGACCACGCGTGGCGCTTTGCTCAGCGCGATCGCCCAGGCGCCGGGCCAGTCCTCGCTCGACGTCGCCGCCGAGGTGTTCGCCCGCCTCAACCCGGTGCCGGGGATGCCGGCGGTCGCCACGCCGGCCGCTGCGGCCGCGGCGTCACCGACGCCGCCGAGTGGGGCGCCCGCGGTCGGCGCCGATCCGGTGGAGACCGCGTGGCGCCGATTCGTCGGCGACCGTCGACGCATGGCGGAGATCGACTACTTCATCACGATGGCGAAGAGCGCAGAGCCGTCGCAGCGCACGCTGGCGTACGCCGTGCTGATCCAGAGCGTCCGCACGCCGCGCACCCCTGCGCCCGTTCGCGAGAAGGTCGCTCCGGTGCTCGAGGCGGCATGGGCGGATCCCGCGTCGGCGCCGAGCCTCGTGCAGGCGATCAGCCTGATGCGGCTCGAGAGCCAGTACACCGACAAGCTCGCCGCCTACAACCAGAACAAGCCGAACAAGGGCAAGTAGCCTTCGTGAAGACTTCCAGCCGTCACCATCCAGGAGGAACCGTGGCCGAGCACGACGACAAGAGAGAGGTGAGCCGCCGAACGTTCCTGTTCGAGCTGGCCGCGATGGGGGTGAGCACGAGCGTGCTCGCCTCGTGCGCGCGCGCGGCGGGTGGCGCCGCGAGTCCCGGAGCGAACGCCGGCGTGAGGGCTGGCGCCGGTGCCACCGCGAACATGATCGGGCTGCAGATGTACACGGTGCGAGACCAGCTCCAGGCGGACTTCGGGCGCACCGTCGAGAGCATCGCGAAGGTCGGCTACAAGAACCTCGAGTTCGCCGGCTACTACAATCGGCCGCCCGAGGAGGTGCGCGCCCTGCTCGATCGCGTCGGCGTCGTGTCGCGCAGCGCACACGTGGGCGCGCCGCTCATGCGCCAGGATGCCGCGGCCCAGATCCGCTCCGCCAAGACGATCGGCCAGGAGTACATCACCCTTCCGTCGTACAACTTCGGGAAGGAAGGGCTGGCCGGATGGCGAAAGGGTGTGGCCGAGTTCAATCAGTGGGGCGCGATGTGCCGCGACGCGGGGATCAAGCTCGCCTACCACAACCACGCCGCCGAGTTCGCGCCGCTCGAAGGGACGACCGGCTACGACGTGCTTCTGGGCGAAGTAGATCCCCAGCTCGTCGACTTCGAGCTCGACATCTACTGGGCACGATTCGCCGACCAGGATCCGCTCGCGCTGTTCTCGAAGTATCCTGGCCGCTTCACCATGTGGCACGTGAAGGACATGTCGGTCACCGGCACCCAGAAGGGGATGACGCCGGTCGGGAAGGGGACGATCGACTACAAGACGATCTTCGCCAACGCGCGCGCGTCGGGGATGAAGTACTTCTTCGTCGAGCACGACACCGCTGGCCAGTACCCGGGTGGGTCGCTGGCGAGCGTGCAGGCGAGCTACGAGTATCTCCGCACACTCCTCGCATGAGCGTCGCCATGTCATCCAACCGCCTGCTCTCCCGGTCGATCCACCGACTCGCCGCGTTCGCCCTCGCCGCCGCCGCAGCCTGCGCCGGCGGTACGGGTGGAGGGATGGGCGGTGGGCTTACCGGCTCCGGCCAGATCATCGCCAGCGGCCCACGGGCCAGCATCGCCAGCGCCCCGAAGTCGGACTGGATCCAGATGTTCAACGGCCGCGACCTGTCCAACTGGGACATCAAGTTCGCCAAGCACCCACTCGGCGAGAACTTCAACGACACCTTCCGCGTCGAGGATGGACTGCTGAAGGTGCGGTACGACAAGTGGACCGCCTTCAACGGCGAGTTCGGCCACATCTTCTACAAGCAGCCCTTCTCGTATTACCTCGTCGCGGCGGAGTACCGCTTCAACGGCGTGCAGGTGCCCGGCGCGGGACCGAGCCTCGCGTGGGCGAAGCGCAACAACGGCATCATGGCGCACGGGCAGTCGGCCCAGAGCATGGGGCTCAACCAGGACTTCCCGATCTCCCTCGAGGTGCAGCTGCTCGGCGGGCTCGAAGACGGCAAGCCTCGCTCGACCGGCAACCTCTGCACCCCCGGCACGAACGTGCACTTCGGCGACTCGCTCGTCACGCGTCACTGCATCAACTCGTCGTCCAAGACCTACGGCGGCGACCAGTGGGTGCGCGTCGAGTTCCTCGCGCTCGGCGATTCCGTCATGAAGCACATCGCCAACGGCGACACGGTGCTGGTGTACCGGAAGCCGGAGATGGGTGGTGGCTCGGCGAACAACACCAACCCTGGCGTGCTGGTGCCGGGCAGGCCGATCACCGGCGGGTCGATCTCGCTCCAGGCCGAGACGGCGGAGATCGACTTTCGGAAGGTGGAGGTGCTGAACCTCGCGGGGTGCATGGATCCCAAGGCGTCGAGCTACCGCGCATACTTCATCAAGCACGACCCGACGGCCTGCAAGTAGACTCAGAGCGACTCAGGCGACTTCCGACCCCAACCCCCCGCTCATGCGATCGATCGGCCCGCGCCTCGGCGCCATGATGTTCCTCGAGTTCTTCATCTGGGGCGCGTGGTATACCACCATCGCCGTGTACATGAACAATCATGGCATGGGCACGCTCACCTTCTGGCCGTACACGGTGAACCCCATCGCGGCGATCGCCGCGCCGTTCTTCGTCGGTCTGGTGGCCGATCGGTATTTCGCCACCCAGAAAGCGCTCGGCACCCTGCACCTGCTCGGCGGGCTCGTGCTGCTCGCCACGCCGTCGACGTCGGGTACGACCTTCATTCTCCTGCTGCTGCTCTACAATCTCTGTTACATGCCGACGCTCGGGCTCACGAGCTCGCTCGCGTTCCACCACATCGAGGATCAGGAGCGGCAGTTCCCACGGATCCGCGTGTGGGGGACGATCGGCTGGATCGTCGCCGGCCTGTTCATCAGCTTCGTGCTGACGCCGATGCTGGGGGGAGTGAAGGCGGAGACGACTGCGTGGCCGCTCTATCTCGCCGGCGGAACCAGCATCCTGCTCGGCCTGTACGCCTTCTCGCTGCCACACACGCCGCCGTCCGCGGCGGGGCAGCCTGTGTCGTTCCGGAGCGTGGCGGGGCTCGACGCCATGGAGCAGCTGGGCAGCCGGTCGTTCTGGGTGTTCATCATCAGCGCCCTGCTCATCTGCATCCCCCTCGCGGCGTACTACAACTACACCCAGCTCTTCCTCGAGGCCGCGCAGGTGAAGAACATCGCCGCGACCCAGACGCTCGGACAGATGTCGGAGATGCTGTTCATGCTCGCGATGCCGCTGATGTTCCGGCGGCTCGGCGTGAAGTGGATGCTCGTCGTCGGCATGGCGGCGTGGGTGGTGCGCTATGCGCTGTTCGCGAGCGCAGCGCCGAATGCCGTGTTCTGGATGATCGCGCTGGGCATCCTGCTGCACGGCATCTGCTACGACTTCTTCTTCGTCACCGGGCAGATCTACGTCGACAAGAAATCCACGCCGGCGATCCGCGGCCAGGCGCAGGGCTTCTTCGTGCTCGTCACCTACGGCGTGGGGATGCTCATCGGCGCGCAGATCGCGGGCAACGTCTACAACCGCTTCCTCGGCGGCGCGGCGGGGCTGACGCTGCCGCAGTGGAACCGGTTCTGGTGGATACCGGCTGCGTTCGCCGCCGCGGTCACGATTTTCTTCACGCTCGCCTTCCACGATCGGGTGGACGAGCGGAACGATCAGGCCGCCAAGCGCGCTGCGTAGCCTCTCATCGCTCGATGCGCCGCCGCGCCTGCTTCCGGCGCGGCGGCGCACGAACGTCGGAGACCGGGGTATCGATTTTGACGATTGAGCCAACGATCAGCGAGGCTCGTTCCGCCCTTCTACGCCGCATTCCATCAACCACGAACTCATGCATCGATCAGTAGAACCGTGCCGCCGGCCGCGGATGGCCATGCTGACCCTCGCGCTCGTCGCCGCGGCGAGTGCTGGCGTCCTGCACCCCGTTTCGGCGGCCCAAGCGCAGCAGTCGAAGACGTCCGCCAAGAAGGTCGCCACCAGGCCGGCGTCGAAGTCCACGAAGTCGGCCGCGAGGACGACGGTTGCTGCCAAGGAGCAGCTCCAGGATGGCAAGCAGGTCTACTCGACCACGTGCGCGGCCTGTCATCAGGTGAGCGGCGAGGGCACGTCCGGCGTCTTCCCGCCGCTCGTTGGCAGTGAGTGGGTGACCGGCGACGACGCGAAGCTCGCACGCATCATCCTGCACGGCCTCACCGGCCCGATCGAGGTCGCGGGCGAGACGTACAACGGCATGATGCCGCCGTGGGGCGGCACACTGAAGGACGCGGACATCGCGGCCGTGCTCACCTACGTTCGCAGCGCGTGGGGGAACAAGGCCGCGCCGGTCACGGCCGCCAGGGTTGCCTCGATCCGCGCGGCGACGTCCTCGCGCGCCACGCCGTGGACGGCCGCGGAGCTTGCTGCGGTTAAGTAACTAGTTGGTACTAATAGACCGGTGACTCACCGACTCAGTGACTCAGTGACTCGGTCGGCGAGTCAGTGGCTCGAAGCGCACCGCTCGCGACCGGCGTGGAGCCGTCACGTGGACGTCGCACGCTGGGTGCGTGGCCCGCGCAGTTCTATTCACCAGGTCACTGAGTCACTGAGTCACCAGTTCCCCGAGTCATCGAGTCACCGCAGTCCAGGGTCACCGCGCTCTCAGCATCTGGACCCCCATCCACAGATACACCAGCGCCAGCACGAACCCGAGCGTTGGCTCGAGGTCCAGCCAGTCGAACGGCTTGCCGAAGTACACCACGACGACGAGCGCCGACACCACGAGCTGCACCACACCGAGCGCCCGCCATCCAGCCAGCCGCGCGAGCGTGAGCCCGGTCGTCCCCAGCCAGATGGCGATAAGCACGTCGGAGAGCAGGCGGAGCTGCAGCCCCAGCCCACCCGCCAGCTCGCTCTGAAGCCATACGCTCGGCACGAGCCCCGATGACATCGTCACCGACGCGGCGGCGAGCGGCGGCGCGGTCGCCGCGTTCACCTGGGCGGCGATCATCCCGACCACCGCGCCCGCGATACCGGCTACGGTCGCCGTGCGGATCGTCGCGCGGCCCTCCCCGATGATCGCGGCGAGCCCGCGTGGCGCCGGCAGCAGGCACAGGAAGTGGAGGGTGTAGATCCACCACAGCCCGACGAACGCCACCGTGTTCGCGTGCACCCACGGCAACAAGCGCGCGGGCTCGTTGAGCATCTCGAAGCTCAGCCCGCGCGCGAACAGGAAACCGAAGGTGTAGGCGATCGTGCCGAGGAAGACGACCCCCGCCAGCACGGCACCCAGTCCACCCAGCCGCACCGCCTGCGCGTCGCGATCCTCGACGGCGCTGGTGATGGGTCGGGCGGACCGTACGTCACTCACGCGCGAACGCGGAGTCGAAGGCGGCGTGCGGCGGCCGGAAGTCAACTCGCTTCACGAACGCGCACGCCTCGCGCGCGCCCACCTCGCGGTCCATTCCGATGTCCTCCCATTCGATCGACAGCGGTCCGTCGTAGCGTGCCGCGTTGAGGTGCCGGATGATCTCCTCGAACTTGATCTTGCCGCGGCCGATCGAGCGGAACTCCCAGTAGCGCTCCGCGTGGCCGAACGGCAGGTGCCCGCCAAACACGCCGGACAGGCGCGGCGTGTCCGACCACCAGACGTCCTTCATGTGGACGTGGTAGATCCGTTCGGCGAAGCGGTCGATGAACGCGAGGTAGTCCACTCCCTGGTACCCGAAGTGGCTCGGGTCGTAGTTGAACCCGAACGCCTTGCGGTTTCCGACCGCGTCGAGAGCGCGCTGCGCGGACGAGACGTCGAAGGCGATCTCCGTCGGATGCACCTCGAGCGCGAAGCGCACGCCTGCCTCGTCGAAGGCATCGAGGATCGGGTTCCAGCGCTTGGCGAAGTCGTCGAAGCCGGCATCGATCATCGCGTCCGGCACCGGCGGGAAGCTGTAGAGCAGGGGCCAGATGGAAGACCCCGTGAAGCCGGCGACGACCTTCACGCCGAGCTTCGCCGCCGCGCGCGCCGTGTCCTGCATCTCCTTCGCGGCGCGCTCCTGCACCCCCTCCGGCTTTCCGTCACCCCACACCTGCGGTGGAATGATCGACTTGTGGCGCTCGTCGATCCGATCGCACACGGCCTGGCCGACGAGGTGGTTGCTGATCGCGAACACCTGGAGCCCGTACTTCGCCAGCAGGTCGCGCCGGCCTTTGGCGTAGCCATCCTCCGTCAGCGCGCGCTGGACGTCGAAGTGATCGCCCCAGCAGGCCAGCTCGAGCCCATCGAAGCCGAACTCCTTCGCCTTCTGGGCGACGGTCTCGAGGGGCATGTCGGCCCACTGGCCGGTGAAGAGGGTGACAGGTCGCGTCATGGGTCGGACGTCCGCGTCGACGATGAATGGAGGACGGCGAACGGCGCTGCGTACGCCGATCGGGAATCGGGCGAAGGTTACCGAGACGAAACAGCGGTGGGGAGTGGGGAGTTTGGGGTGACTGCGTCTGAACTGCGGCGTGCGGTTGCAGTCACCCTCCACCCCCACCCCCCACTCCCGCCCTCTACTGCAGCCCCGCCAGCTCCTCCGCCGTCTGCTGATCCGTGATCAGCACGTCCACGATGTCCGACACGAGCGCGGCATGGATCGCGGCGGTCTTGTCGGGGCCGCCGGCCACCGCGACGACGCGCGGCGCCTTCGCCAGCTGCTCGGTGGTGATGCCGAGGATCAGCTCGTCGAGCGTGGACCGGACCGGCGCGCCCTGCGCGTCGAAGAAGCGGAGCGCGATGTCGCCCACGGCGCCTGCGGCGACGAGCGATGCGTGGGTCCCCTGCGGCAGCGAATGCCCGTCGTTGAGCACGGGGTTGGTCGTGATCGACCCGATGCCGACGTACACGGTGTCGAGCCGGTCGAAGTAGCGGAGCGCGGCCTGAACGTGCGGGTCGTTGCGCAGGACGTCGCGCACCTCGGTGGTCGCCACCACGCCCGGAACGGGGAACAGCACCGGTACCGCGCCCAGCAGCTGCGCGAGCCGCCGGACGAGCTGGGCTGCGTACGCCTCCGCTGCGGGCGGACCGATCCCGCCGAGCGTCTGGACGACGTGCACCCCCTCGGTGGCGAGCGGGGCCATGGCCTGCACCATCGCGCTCAGCGTCGTGCCCCACGCCAGGCCGATCGTATCGCCCGGATGCACGGTGCGGGCGAGATACGCCGCCGCCGCGGCGCCGACCTGCCGGCGCACCAGGTCCGCGCTCGTTCCAGGCTCCATGGCCACGACGCGCACCACCTCGAGCCCGTAGCGCTCCTCGAGCCGCGACTCGAGGTCGATGAGCAGGCCGCGTGGTGGTGAGATCGTGATCTGGACGATCCCCTGGTTCTGCGCGTCGCGCAGCAGACGCGAGACGGCCGGTCTCGACAGTCGGAGACGTTCGGCGATCTCCTGCTGCGTCTGATCACGCAGATAGTACAGCGTGCTGACCTTGCTCAGGAGATAGAGATCGGGAGCGGAGCGTGGGCGTGGCATCGCTGCCAAATTACCGCCGGGCAGGGGCGCGGCAACCACGCGTCCAGCGACGCGCGAGCGTCGCGCGTTAGCTTGACAGCGCTCGCGACCGCGGTAGAACCGCCGTGGACCCGGCGGCCGCGGGCTCGCCGCCCGGCTCGCGGTGAACCAGCGCGCACCCGCTCCGCGTCTCATGCTCCGACATCGCACGACCATCAGGATCTCCCTCCCGGTGCTGCTCGCCGGGCTGGTGCACGCCGCGCTCGCGCTGGCGTGCGCGTCCAGCCCGCGTGCCGCGACCACCGCGCAGACCGCCGCCACGTCGATTGCCGCGGCGGACGAGCGCTACCTCTTCTCCTACTTCAAGGGCAACGGAGAGGATGGGCTTCATCTCGCCTACAGCGAGGACGGGCTCACCTGGCGCGCGCTCAACCACGACAGCGCGTTCTTCAGGCCCACCGTCGGCAAGGAGAAGCTGACGCGCGACCCGTCGATCGTCCGTGGGCCGGACGGCACCTATCACATGGTATGGACGGCGGGGTGGAACGAGCACGGGTTCGGCTATGCCAGGTCGAAGGATCTGATCACCTGGACGGACGAGACGTACGTGCCCGTGATGGCGCACGAGCCGACCGCGCTGAACACCTGGGCGCCCGAGATCTTCTACGACGCGCCGAACCAGCGCTACCTGATCTACTGGGCGACGACGATCCCCGGCCGGTTCAAGGGCGACAGCATCGGTGGCGGCAACGGCAAGTACAACCATCGCATGTACTACGTCACCACCACCGACTTCGCCAAGTTCTCGAAGGCGCGCATCCTGTACGATCACGACTTCAGCGTCATCGACGCGTTCATCGTCCGCGACGGGGCGCGCCACGTGATGTTCCTCAAGGACGAGACCGAGCGCCCGCCGCAGAAGAACATCCGCCTGTCGTACTCGGAGCGGCCCGAGGGGCCATGGACGCGTCCGACGACGCGGATCACCGGTGACTACTGGGCCGAAGGCCCCACCGCACTACGCGTCGGCAACCGATGGCTGGTCTACTTCGACCGCTACCGCGAGCACCGCTACGGTGCGCTCTCGTCCCCCGATCTGAAGAGCTGGGGCGACGTAACCGGCCAGCTCGTGATGCCGAACGGCATGCGTCACGGCACGGCGTTCCGCGTGCCTCGCGCCGACGCCGAGCGTCTCCTCGCGCGCGATCGCCGATGACGGAGAGCCGCGCATGATTCGCAAAGCCTTCCGCATGGCGGTGAACCCGAGTGAGCTCCAGGAATACGAGCGCCGGCACTCGCCGATCTGGCAGGAGCTGCAGGACGTGCTGCGCGCGCACGGCGCGCACGACTACTCGATCTTCCTCGACGAGACGGACGGCAGCCTGTTCGGCTACGTCGAGATCGAGGACGAGGCGCGCTGGGACGCGATCGCGCGGACCGATGTCTGTCGCCGCTGGTGGACCTACATGCGCGACATCATGCCTACCAACCCCGACGACAGCCCGCGCAGCCGACCGTTGCGCGAGGTCTTCCATCTCGACTGAGCTGACGTGCGCCTGACCCGGTGCGAGCTGGCTGCTACCACCGGGATTTCACGCGGAGGCGCGGAGCGTGCGCCGAGATCGGCCACTGTCGCCGCGGCCCGCGGAGGCGCGGAGCGCGGCGCAGAGATCTCTCCGCCGGACTATCAAAGACTCTTGGTGTCGTGGATGGAGAGGAGTCCTGCGCCGGTCCGAGCATCCCGACCCGGAGAGCCGTTCTCCGCGCCTCCGCGCACCTCCGCGAGCTCCGCGTGAAACACGTTGCGCAACGATGCCTGCACGCACAGGCGCCGGTGCGGCTGAATCCCACACTTTCAATCGGCCCATGATCGATATGCTTCGCCGGCTGCGTTCGCTCGGCTCGTCGCTCGCGCTTCTGCTCAGCACCGCGATGGGGTGCGCGAGCACACCGGGCACGCCAGCTCCCGCGGCGGTGGCACGTGCCCGCCCGCTCGTCGCGCGAGCGCAGCCGGCGATCCCGCTCTGGGCGAACGGCGCACCGGGCGCGCTCGGCGCGACGCCGGCCGATCAGCCGCTCATGACACCGTACCTGCCACCCACCGGCACAGCAAACGGCACGGCGGTCGTCATCTTCCCCGGCGGCGGCTACCAGCATCTCTCGATGGAGAAGGAGGGGAGCGACGTCGCCAACTGGCTCGCCAGCGCCGGCGTCACGACGTTCGTCGTGCGCTACCGGCTCGGTCCCAACTACCACCACCCGACGATGCTCGGCGACGGGCAGCGCGCGATCCGCACCGTACGTGCGCGTGCCGCCGAGTGGAACGTCGATCCGCGCCGGCTTGGGGTGATCGGCTTCTCGGCGGGCGGCCACCTGGCGTCGACCACGGGCACGCACTTCGACGCGGGGAGTACGGCGAGCTCGGATCCGATCGAGCGCGTCAGCTCGCGGCCGGACTTCCTGCTGCTGATCTATCCTGTGATCACCATGCGCGACTCGCTCACCCATGCCGGCTCGCGGCGCAACCTGATCGGTCTGGAACCGGCGCCCGAGCTCGTGCGTCTGACGTCCAACGAGACGCAGGTGACGCGCGAGACGCCGCCGACGTTCCTCGTCCACAGCACGGATGACAAAGCGGTGCCAGTGGAGAACTCGCTATTGTTCTACGACGCCCTCAAGCGCAATGGCGTGCCCGCGGAGATGCACGTGTTCGAGTACGGCGGACACGGCTTCGGGCTCGCTCCGAAGGACCCCGTGCTGTCCACCTGGACCACGATATGCGAATCCTGGATGCGCCGGCACGGCTGGCTCACCCCAACGCGATGAACGCACTTCCCCACGACGTCGAGTCCCGGCGCGGGTTTCTCCGTCGTGCGGCCGGCGCCCTGCTCGCGCTGACCGGCGTCTCGCTCGTGCGTCCGGTGATCGCGACGGCGGCCGTTCGCACGACGCGGCTTATGCCGGGAACGCATCCGACGCCGCGCCCTGGCATCGATGCATCGAAGGTGTTGACCCGCGCGCAATTGACGGAGCACCCGGCGGCCGAGCCCGTCTTCGAGATGGTGCGCAAGATTCCGCAGGTGGTCGACGGCATTCGCTGCCAGTGTGGCTGTGCGGAGCTTCCGGAGTTCTATTCCCTCCTCTCGTGCTACGAGGCCGACGGCATGGCGCAGCACTGCGTGATCTGTCAGGGCGAGGCGAAGCTCGCCTACCAGATGCACCAACAGGGGAAGTCGCTCGACCAGATCCGCGCCGCCATCGACTCGCGGTTCGCCCAGTAGTCGTACGCGGGGCTGAGGTCCATCGGAGACGTCGTTCACCGGGCTTCCGCCCGTCATCACCATCCACGAGCCGCCATGCGATACGCCGCCGTGCCCATCGCTCTCTCGCTCATCACCGCCTCGCCGACGATCGCGTGCGCGCAGGTCCGCGCGAGCGAGCACTTCACCCTCATCCAGCGCGTGAGCTCGACGACGATCACGCTGGAGGGGGACCGGCCCGTCGCACGCGGCCGCACGCTGTTCGGCGATGGCGCCGTGGTGAAGTGGGGCGAGGTGTGGACACCGGGCGCGAACTGGGCGACGACGATCGAAGTCGACCGCGACGTGAAGATCGACGGGCAGCCGCTGCCCAAGGGAAAGTACTCGATCTGGCTCACGCCACAGAAGGAGCCGGCGGCGTGGACGCTGTCGTTCTCGCGCGCGACGCGGCAGTTCCACACCCGGCATCCGCGCGCCGAGGACGAGCAGCTCCACGTCTCGGTGAAGCCGGAGCAAGTGGGGATGCACATGGAGACCCTCGCGTGGTATCTGCCCGTGGTCACCCCCGAGGGTGCGACCCTGCGCATGCACTGGGGGCCGACCGCGGTGTCGGTGCAGGTCGGCGTCGACATGCCGCGCGTCGTGACGCTGCCGAGCGAGCAGGTCCCGATGTACGTGGGAACGTACGCGTCGAAGGTCACCCCGAGGACCGGTGAGCCGTTCGACGTGGACTTCGTGATCCGCGACGATGGAGGAACGCTCAAGATCAAGGCGCTGAAGCGCGACGTCTTCGGCGAAGAGGTCGTGATGTTTCCCGTCACGGACGGTCGCTTTCACGTGGCATACGCGAGCGTCGGGACGTTCAAGGGGCAGTACTTCGCCGAGCCTGGGATGATCTTCGCGTTCAATGTGGCCGACGGCCACGCGCGGACTCTCGAGGTGTACGGCTACGACGACACCGTGGTGGGACGGGGCGAGTTCAAGAAATAGCGGTCGGGGAGCGAGAAGGGCGGCCGCCGACGCTCGTCGAGGACGAGTTCAGCGGGGCTGGCGGGCGGAACGAATCTTTGCTCCGCTCGTCTCCTAGGAAGGATGGGCAGCCGAGGCCCGGCGCGTCCCCTCACCCGCAGGATCGTCGTGATCACAGTCTCTGCACCTCGCCTTCGCGTCGTCGCGGTCCTCGCGGCGCTCGGCGCGCTCCCGGTGCTCGTCGCCGCGCGACGGCCCGTCGAATCGGTCGCACGCCGCACCGGCCTTCCCACCGGCTCGTACGTCGCCGTGCTCGCGAACGGGCAGAAGCTTCCGTGGACTACCCAGGTCCCCGCGGTGAGGGGGCTCGCCCATTGGGCGCGTCTGGACCTGGCCGTGCTCCGTCTGAACCCGAACGGCCGCTATACCCTGAGCTATCGGTACGCGCAGGAGGTGGTGGACACCAAGGTGCCGCTGCAGATGCCGCCCGCGCGGGACGAGCTGTCCGTGGGCCGCTATGCCAATCGGGGGAAGACGTTGACGTTCGAGCCCACGCCGGCGGCCGGCCGCACCGCTCGCACGATCACGGCGCAGGTCGTGGGCGAGGACATCTTCCTCGACAAGACCGTGTTCGTCGGCGAGCGCCCGTTCCGGGTGCGATTGCTGTTCCGGCGGGATCCGTCGCTCTGGTAGAGGCGCCATTACTGGCGTCCCAACGGCGGAACGCGGATTTGAGCGGATGATCCGGATTGCCACGGATTGATCCAGTTGCGGCGCATGAATCTCTGCACCGCAGCCAAGAAAAATCCTTGTGGTCGTGGATGGAGGGGCGCGGTGCTGCGGTCACAAGCGTCCCGACCCGGAGAGGAGCGATCCGGCCGTTTCCGTTCGATCGCCGTCCAAATCCGCGTTCCGTCGTTGAAGTCGCCGTGTGGATGCGCGAGCTTCATCTCCCTACTCTCGCACCCACCACATGCGCCTCCCTGCCGCCGCGACGACTCTGTTCCTGCTCGCCTGCGCCATCC
>DATFOL010000116.1:0-6668 GCA_035265545.1 Gemmatimonadaceae bacterium
GGCGACGCCAGGGATCGCGCGCATGGCCTCGAGCGTCCGTTCGGCGACCACCTTGAGCCGCGTCGCCTCGGGCCCCTGCACGTTCACCTGGATCGGCTGGCGGAAGCCGCCGAAGATGGAGCGCTGGCCCTGGATGGTCGGCCGCACGCCAGGGATGCTCCGTAGCTTACCGCGGAGGTCCGTCTGGGTCTCGGCCAGCGTGCGCTCGCGCTCGTGCTTGAGCGTGACCGCGATCCGTCCCTGGTTGGGGGTGCCCCGGAAGCCGCCGCCGATCGACAGATAGGTGAACTCGGTCTCCGGCTGCGCATTCAGGAAGCCCGCGATCTCGCGCCCCTTCGCGAGGGTGTACTCGATGCGCGAGCCCGGCGGCGTGCGGAAGTTCACCGAGAACTCGTCGCCATTGACGTCGGGCATCCAGGTGAAGCCGAGCCTCGGCAGGATGAGCATGCTCACGACGACGGTCGAGGCCGCGAGGCCGAGCACGAGCGGGCGGTGCGAGAGGGACCAGGCCAGCCACCGCGGATAACGGTCGGCGACACGCTCGAACCAGTCGTTGAAGGCGAAGGCCACGCGCCGGATCGGGTTCGCTCGGCGGCGCTGGTCCGCCAGCGAGGCACCACCATGCTCGGGGGAGTGCTCCACCTCGGGATCGGCCCACACGCTCGAGAGCATCGGGTCGAGGGTGAAGCTCACGAACAGGGACACGAGCACGGCGAAGGTGACGGTGACGCCGAACTGGAAGAAGATGCGCCCGATGATGCCGCCCATGAACGCGACGGGGACGAACACCGCGATGACGGCGAAGGTCGTGGCCATGACGGCGAGCCCGATCTCGTCGGTGCCCTCCTTCGCGGCGAGCTCGTGCGATTTCCCCATCTCGAGATGGCGCACGATGTTCTCGCGCACCACGATCGCGTCGTCGATCAGCAGCCCGATCGCCAGCGACAGGGCAAGCAGGGTCATGGTGTTCACGGTGAAGTCGAACACCCACATGATGAAGAAGGCGCTGATGATCGACACCGGCAGCGTGAGCCCCGTGATGACGGTGGAGCGCCACGAGTTCAGGAACAGGTAGATGATCATCACGGTCAGGATCGCGCCGAGCACGATCGAGAGCTGCACGTCGGCGAGCGCCTCGCGGATGCGCCAGGAGTCGTCGCTGGTGACGCGCATCGTGATGTCGGACGGCAGCTGCCGCTCAAGCTCCTGGACCACGCCGCGGACGGCGTCCGCGACGGCGACCGTGTTCGAGCCCGCGATCTTGAGCACCTCGAGCGACACGGCGGACGCCGGCGCCTTCTCCCCAGCGTTCCAGATCTCGGCGGCGGTGCGGCGCTCCTCCGCGCCGTCGACCACCGTGGCGACGTCACCGATGCGGATCGGCGTGCCGTTGCGGACGGCGACCGGGATGTCGGCGAAGCTCGCCGGGTCGACGATCCGGCCGGTGACGCGCACCAGGCGCTCGGTCTCCCCGCGCTCGATGCGGCCCGCGGGCACTTCCTGATTCTCGCGCTGGAGCGCCGCGGTGAGCTGCGCGGGCGACAGGCCATAGGCGCGCAGCGCGTCGGGATTCACCTGCACGCGGATCTGGCGCGCGTTGCCGCCGACGATGTTCACACCGCCGACCCCCTCGTTCGCCTCGATCCGTACCTGAACGACCTCGGTCGCCAGATCGGTGATCTCGCGGATCGACCGCTCCGACGACTGGAGCGCGATCGTCATGATCGGCGCGTCGTTCGGGTCGAACTGCCGGATGATCGGCTCCTCGATGTCCTGAGGCAGCTGACGCCGGATGCGCGCCAGCTTGGACATCACGTCCTGCTGCGCCACCGCGACGTCGACGTCGAGGTGGAAGGTGAGCCGGACGATCGAGGTCCCCTCGAGCGAGGTGGAGGTGATCTCCTTGATCCCCTGCACCGTGTTGAGCGCTTCCTCGATCGGCTTGGACACCTCGCGCATCATCACGTCGGGCGAGGCGCCCGGATACGTGGTCTGCGCGATGATCACGGGGTAGGTGATATCGGGGTACTCGTCGATCGCCAGGCGCTTGTAGCTGACGATGCCCAGCACGACGAGCGCCAGCATCATCATGGTGGCGAAGACGGGCCGCTTGATCGAGACGTCGGAGAGGAACATCGGAGAACCTGATGCTGGATGGTCGGGCGCCGCGCGCCCGCGTGTCTATTGCCGCGCGCTCTGTCGCTCGGTGCCGGCGATCGTGACCTGCATGCCGCGGCCAAGGGTGCCCACGTTGCCGACAACGATCTTGTCGCCCGCCTGCAGCCCCTCGGTGACCTGCGCGACGCCCTGCTGCTCGTCCACCGCGCCGAGTTGAATGGGTGCGACCTGCAACGTCTTGCCGTCGATCCGGTAGACGAACGGCTTGCCGTCCTCCTGTCCCTGCCGCAGCGCGGCGGTCGGGATGGTGAGGACGTTGTTGAGCGTGCGGGCGACGACGCGCCCGGTCGCGAAGGTGCCGCCGCGCAGCGTGTTGCCCGGGTTCGGGACCTGCACGTACACGGTCACGGCGCGAGTGGCCGGATCGATCGTCGGGCTCACCCGCGCGACCTTCCCATCGAACCGTCGCGCATCGGCGACGAAATGCACCACCTGACCGACGCGGACCGCGGCGGCCTGCCGGGCCGGCACCGCGGCAGCCAGCTCGAGCGTGCCGCTGCGCACGATCGTGAACATCGGCGCCCCACGCGCGAGGTGCACGCCACCGTCGACGAGCCGCTTCTCGACCACGCCGCTCGCCGGCGCGACCACGCGCGTATCGCGCGCCTGGTTCCCGCTCGCGCGCAGTCGCGCCACCGCCGCGGCGAGACGCGCGCGAGCGGTCACCACCGCCTGTTGCGAGTTCTTGAGATCACGCTCGGGGATCGCGCCCGCCTTGAACAGCGATTCGTTCTGCTCGAGCGTCCACTGCGCGTTCGCCAGCTCGGCGTTCGCCGCGGCGCGGTCGGCTTCGGCGCTCGCGCGGCTGCTCTCCTGCTCGCTCGCCTCGAAGCGCGCGAGCAGCTGGCCGGCGCTCACCTGTTCGCCCTCGCGCACGTAGACCGTCTGGAGATCCCCCTCGATCCGCGCGCGGACGTCGATCGTCTCGATCGGATGCAGGTCGCCAGTGAGCGCGATCCCTTCCTCGATCGTGGTCGGAGCCACAGTGGCGACGTCGGTCGAGGCGAGGGTGATCGAGGGCGCGGGGCGCCCACCGGGACCGCGTGCGCCGGAGGCGCCACCGCCGCCGCCACCGCCGGCCGCGGCCGGACCTCCTTGCTGCGAGGCGCCAGCGCCAGCACCGCCACCACCACCCGCTCCACGACCCGCCTCCGCGGCGGAGCCGGCGGCGTCCTCGGAGCAGGCCGCGGCGAGCGAGAGCAGCGCGATGGTGGCGGTCAGGGTGCGGAACACATGAGTGCTTGATGGCATCGGCTATCTCGGAGTCGACGGCGTCGTCATCGACGGGAGCGGGATCGGCCGACCGAGCGAACGTGCGAGATCGGCCGACGCGAGGAAGAGATCGTATGTGGCGCGCGCCTGGTTGGTCTGCGCCGTCAGCAGCGCGAGCTGCGCATCCGAGACCTCGAGCTGGGTGCTGAGGCCGCGCGAAAAGCGCAGCGAGGCGAGCTGGAAGGCTTCCTGTGCTTCGGCGGAATTCTGCTGGCCCGCCGCATAGGCGGCGTGCGCCCGGCGCAGCTCGGCGCGTGCACGCGCGACGTCGAGCGCGACCGTCTCGCGCTGCTGCTGCAGCTGGAGCTCGGCGACTCGAGCCTGCGCCTGTGCGATCTCGACGTTCGAGCGAACGCGGAAGCCGTCGAAGATCGGGAACGAGAGCTGGAGCCCGAGCTGCCGGTCCGAGAAGAAGCCCCCGTTCTGGCACAGCCGGCCAGCGGCGCTACCGGCCGGGCAGTCCTCGGCCGTGAGCGCGCCGCGCGAGCGCGGAATGCCGTAGCCGATGGGAGGAAAGGCGGAATATCCAGACTGGAACGTGAGGGCGAGCGACGGGAAGTAGTCGGCGCGCGCGATGGTCACGCCGAGGCGGCGCGCCGCGAGATTCATCTCAGCCGATCGAACCACCGCCCGCGCGGGCGTGCCTGTGGTGTCCGTCTGGGCGAGCAGGGCGGTGGTGCCCGCCGTGTCGATCTGCGTCACGAGCGCGAGCGGTTGCTCCACGGGAAGGTTGAGGAGTCGCTTGAGCTCGAGCAGCGCGAGCTCCCGGTCGTTGCGTGCCTGGATCAGGAGCGGCTCGATGTTGGCCCGCTCGACACGGGCGCGCAGCACGTCGTAGCGAGCCGCCTGCCCCGCCGTCTGCAGCTGCTCGAGCTGCGTGACGCGGTTCGTCGCCAGCGTCAGATTGTTCTGCTGCAGCTCGGCGATGCGCGCGGTGAAGAGCCCCTGGAGGTACGCGCGCTGCACCTGCATCGTCACGGTCGCGCGTACCTCGTGCTCGTCCTCGCGTGCAGCCTGTCGCGTCTCGTTTCCCGCGCGCATGGCGGCGACGAGACGCCCGCCCTGGAAGAGCGTCTGCGACAGGTTCGCATTGAGCGTATAGGTGTTGGGCTGATTGAAGAGCGCGCCCACGGCCTGCCCACGCGCGCTCTCGTAGACGTGGGTGTACCCGCCGTTGAACCGCAGCTGGGGAAGAGCGTTCGCGCGCGCATTGGCGAACTGCGCGTCGGCGAGGTCCACCTGCGCGGCTACGAGGCCGACCTCGTCACTCTGCTGAAGGCCGATGGACACCGCCTGCGCGAGCGACAGACGAAGCGTATCGCCCGTCGCGCGCGCGGAGCCCTGTGCAGCGAGAGGCGCAGAGACGAGCAGAAGGGCAAGCGCGACCGTGCGTCGCGCCCACCCGTTGGGAAGGCGGCTAAGACTGAGCATACAGGAGATGATACGTCTCGCGGGGGTCGGTCGTTGGCTCGGCGCCATGTCGACCCGTGTGGCAAATTGAGGCAGCATAGCCCCGCGGCGAGTTCATCGACCGCGCCGACAGTCGGACATCAGTCCTCACGCACGATTACACCGCAAATGCCCAAGCTTCTCGTCCTGTTCCAGTCGCGCCGCCCCGACGTCGTCGAACTCGCCGAAGCTGCCGTGGAGGGCGCACGACGTGTGCGCTTCGCCGAAGTGGATCTGCGCCGCCTCGCCGACCCAGACGAGACAAGCGTGCCCGCGTCGACCAATGCGGCGGGCGGACGGGAGTATCGAACGCTCGAGCATGTCGACGACCTCATAGCCTACGACGGTCTGATCCTCGTCGTGTGCGCCGTCTCGGAGGCGAGCGCCGCACTCGCGCGCACGATCGGCTCGCACGGCGCGACGCTCACCGACAAGGTGGGCTCGGCGCTCACCCCCGCGACGGACGCCGACCGGAACTCGGTACTCTGGTCGGCACTGACGCCAATGGCGGACCACGGAATGATCCTCGTGCCGGCGCCGTTCGCCGACGCGAACGACCCCGCGGAGACCGCCCGTCGATTGGGAACGCGCGTCGCCGAGGTGATCGGCTGGGTGACGCACGCGCGGTCGCACCATCATCACGAGCAGCCCCGGCACGAGCAGCCCCGGCGCCACGACCATCACGACGATCACCGCCACGATCACCACTGAGAGAGCCGGCCCGGGCGGACTGGCCAGCCGGCGGTGCAGGCCGAGGGTGGTGCCGGGGGTGGTGACGCGACCGAGACTGATCGGTAGCCCTGAGCCCCCACGCCGGCAGGAGGGGCTCGCACGGTTCACCGTTCGCCGTCAGCCCACAAACTCGACCGTCACCGGCTTCGTGATCAACCCGGCATCGACCCCACGCTGCAGAAACAACCGAACTGCCTGACGGCCGCGATCGCCGTAATCCAGGGTCCAATCGTTCACGTACATGCCGACGAAGGTATCAGCCTTGGACCGGTCGAGGCCGCGCGCGTACTGCATGGCGTGGTCGAGCGCACCGACGCGGTGCTGCAAGCCATACGCTATACTGTCTCGAAGATGGCGCGAAATCTTGCCCGTCAGCTCGGCTCCCAGATCCTTTCTGACCACGTTGCCGCCGAGCGGAAGAGGGAGCCCCGTCTCCTGAAACCACCACTCCCCCATGTCGGCGACCAGGTGCAGGCCGCGTTCGGCGAAGGTCAACTGCCCTTCATGGATGAGGAGCCCCATGTCCACGTCGCCATCGACGACCGCGTCCTCGATCAGGTCGAACGGGGTGAACACGGGGGTGAAATCGGGCTCGTAAAGCTGGAGGGCGAGGAAGGCACTAGTGAGGGGCCCCGGGATCGCGATGCGCTTCCCCTTCACGTCGGCGCGGCCGGCCGGCTCGCGGGCCACCAGCCGAGGCCCGTAGCGGTCGCCCATCGAGGCCCCGTGCGGGAGCAGGGCGTAGCGGTCGCTCAGGTAGGCGTAGGCGTGGATGGAGACCGCCGTCACCTCGAGCTCGCCGCGCATGGCGCGCTGGTTCAGGCTCTCGATGTCCTGCAGCTCGTGGACGTAGGTGAGCCCCTCGGTGTCGATCTTCCCGACGGCGAGCGCGTAGAACATGAACGCGTCGTCCGAGTCGGGACTGTGGGCCACGTGGATGGTCGTCATCGGAGGGAGATCACTTCGAAGTGGTGCGCGCCACGGCGAGCGCGGCGTCGATGTCGTTCTTGTGCAGGAGGTACTCCGGCAGGCCGGCC
>DATFOL010000117.1:0-6214 GCA_035265545.1 Gemmatimonadaceae bacterium
CAGCCCGAGACTCGGGAACGGTTCGAAAGCGATGGCGAGTGCCATGACGGTGCTGAAGCCGACGGCGCGCTTCTCGTGAAGCTCGCGCGCCAGGGCCACCGCCTCGTGTGCGCGATGCGGCTCGAACTGTCGCCGGACGGCACTGTCGTACTGAACGTAGTGCGCCTGGTCGAATCCTCCTCCAGAGAGCCGGAAGACGATCGCCATCAGCTCGATCCGTGGATCGGCGGCGATGCGGACCGCGGCATCCTGCGCGCGAGCCGAGCCGAAGGCGATGCAGAGGCCGACGATGGGCGCGAGGCGCCGCGGAAGCGTCATGCTGGGTGACACGAGCACCTCGATGCGACAGAGGAAGACCCGACCGAGCTGCTTGCTCCGTCCGTGCGTACTACCCGAACCGCTCGCGCGCGATCTGCACGATCAGCTCCGCCGCGCCGTCCAGTCCGAGCCACGCGGTGTTCACGCACAAATGGTAGTTGGCGAAGTCGCGCCAGTCGCGCTTCCAGTGGCGCTTCACGTACTGCTCGCGCTGGTGGTTGTTCTCGGCCACCACGCGCGCCGCATCGGCCGGCGCGACGCCGAGGTTCGTGACGGCGTAGCTGGCGAGCGCCTCGGCGGGCGCATAGCAGAACACGTGCAGTGCGTCGGCGCGCGCCGCGAGCATGCACTGCGCGCCACGACCCACGAGCACCGCTGGCCCGGCGAGCACCGCCTCTTCGATCACGCGCTTCGTCATCGCCACGATGCGCTCTTCGTTCGGCTGCATCGCGAGGTCCGCCACCGTTGGCATCACCTCGGGCATGCCGAGCGCCATCGCGGACGCGATGCGCTCGGGCAGCGACGGCACCCGCTCCTCGCGCGCCGAGACGTCGGCCGGGCTCATCCCGAGCCGCCGGGCCACTTCGTCCACCACCGCGTTGTCGTAGAGATCCCAGCCCAGCCCCTTGGCGACGCGCTCCGCCACCTCCGAACCACCCGAGCCGAATTGCCGGGAGATCGTGACGAGCGGCATCAGCGGAGCGGACCGATGGCGCGCAACCGGACGTGCTCGACGATGGCGAATCCCAGGGCTTCCCACGCACGCTCGGCCGCTGCGCTACCCGCGACGTTGTGCAGGCGCATCTGGTCGAGCCCGCGCGCGCGGCTCCATCGCTCCACCTCGGCCATCAACGCGCGTAGCACTCCGCGCCGACGCACGTCCGGACGCACGTAGGCGGACGAGACGTACGCGTAGCGTACCGGCTCCAGCAGCGGCGAGCCGATCGACTCGACGCACCGGATGATGCCGACGACCTCTCCCGCCAGCTCCGCGAGGAGGATCGTCTCGGTGCGCGAGCGCAGCTGCGCCGCGAACAGCTCGCGCGCACGGCGGTCGATCTCCGTGCGCAGGCGGCCGTAGATCGGGTGATCGGGATGCTCGCGCAGGAGCGCGATGCGGAGCGCGACGACCGCGTCGAGGTCGCGCGGCGTCGCCGGCCTGACGCGCGGCCCCGCAGCCGGCTGGGTCGCGGGGGCCGTGCGCTCGGCGAGGCGGCCGCCGGTCATCTCCTAGGCCGAAAGGCCATCGCCGAAGAAGTCCTGCTTCGGCCGGCGCCGTCGCTCCGGCTCGGCGCGGCCATACAACCCGCCGTCCGAGCGCGAGATCTTCTTGCGCGCGACGAGCGCCTCGAGCACCAGCTCGCACGCGGCGACCGTTTGTGGCGCGTCGTCGGACGTGGCGAGACCCACTCGATGCACGAGATCGAGCAGACCTGGCACCGCCTCGAACCCCGTCGCGACCGCGTCGGAGCGCTCGTCGTCCGTCACCTGCAACGCGCCGCCCTCGTCGAACCAGATCACCACGTCGTCGGTGTTCGCGCCGCCGGCACGCTCCTGGAACGTCGCGTCGGCCGCACGCCGAATCAGCTCGCGTGCGATCGCATGTCCGCCGACCAGCTCGCCCTCGTACTCGAGCTCGATCTTCCCCGTGATCGCTGGCTGTGCCGCGTAGACGTCGGAGATGCGCGGCACGATCTCCTCCTCGCCGGTGACGATCGAGCGCCGCTCGGCGTTCGACACGACGTTCTCCAGCACCGTGATCGGCATGCGCTGGGAGACGCCCGACCGCTTGTCGATCCGCTTGTCGGTACGCGCCTCGAACGCGACACGCTCGACGACCTCGGCGATGAAGTCGGGGACGCGCACCGGCTTCGCCTCGCGCGCCGTCCACGCTTCCTGCTCGGTGATCGCCATCCCCAGCTCGACCGTCTCGGGATAGTGCGTGATGATCTCGCTTCCGATGCGGTCCTTGAGCGGCGTGATGATCTTGCCGCGCGCCGTATAGTCCTCGGGATTGGCGGTGAAGCAGAGCTGGACGTCGAGCGAGAGGCGGACGGGATAGCCCTTGATCTGGACGTCTCCCTCCTGCATGACGTTGAACAGACCGACCTGCACCTTGCCGGCGAGATCGGGCAGCTCATTGAGCGCGAAGATCCCACGGTTGGCGCGCGGGAGCATCCCGTAGTGGATCGTGAGCTCGTCGGAGAGGATGTGTCCGCCGCGCGCCGCCTTGATCGGATCGAGGTCGCCGATCATGTCGGCGATCGTCACGTCCGGCGTCGCGAGCTTCTCGATGAACCGCGCGTCGCGTCCGACCCAGGCGATCGGCGTATCCTCACCGGCCTCGTTGATCAGGTTGCGCGCGTAGCGCGAGATGGGCGCGAACGGATTGTCGTTGATCTCGCTGCCGGCGACGATCGGCATCGTCTCGTCGAGCAGGCCGACGAGAGCACGCAGAATGCGCGACTTCGCCTGCCCACGCAGCCCGAGCAGGATGAAGTTGTGGCGTGAGAGGAGCGCGTTGACGATCTGCGGCATGACCGTCTCCTCGTAGCCGATCACTCCGGCGAAGAGAGGACCGCCGCCGGCGAGGCGCGCGATGAGATTCTGGCGCATCTCGTCCTTGACCGACCGCGTCGCGCGATCGGGAGCGCCAAATGGCGAGCGCTTGAGAGCGCCCAGAGTTTCGGGGAACGACGACACGTGACCTCCACGACGTGAGCCGGGGCGAGCGCACAGCCCCATGATTGTATGAAGCGCGCGCGCGCGCAGCACCGCAAGCCCGTCGCGCGCCGTGACCAACGCGCGATGACGTCGCGCAGTTCACGCCGCTTCAATCTCGGCGCGGCCTGTTGGTCTGGCGTTATCGCGCGGTCGTTCGCGCAGGGGGTATTCCGGCGGCCGCGGGGGGCTTACACGCTGCGAGCCTCGCGCCGACGCGCGAGTCTCTTGCTACGCCCCCATACGGCCGCCTCCACACCCCCGCGCTCCCTCCCGTCCGGTTACGCGGGAATTCGCTCGCCGCTATTCGATGGCCTCCGACCGCGAGCATCTCTCGCGCGAAGCCCCCGGATCGCGACACCCAGGGTGACCGTTCGCGCGCGCGGTCCGAGAGCGTTCGCAGATCAGGTGCGCTCCGCAAAGAGGTTTCGTAAGGAAGTCGGCCCTCGCTGCGCGGCACTGTCTCGCGAGTAAAGCTCGCAGGCCCAAGTGATCGAATGGGAGGGCGTGTGCGTTCCGAGGAGGAGGAGCGTCTGCGCGTAGCAAGAGACTCGCGCGCAGCGCGAGGCTCGCAGCGTGTAAGCGCAAACGCGACGACGACCGGAATGCTCTCGCCCGACCGCGCGACGATCTCCGACCCAGGAATGGCCGACGGGTGACGAGCGCCGCACGGCCCGAGCGGACGTGACTACGCCGCCTCGACCTCTACCTGATTGTCGTAGAACACCGGACCGTGCCCGAGATCCGTCTCCCGCTGCGACGTGGTCTGATTTGCGTTCGCGTCGTCTCCCGCGAGCTTGCCCCACCAGATCGACGGCGCCCATGCCACTCCCTCCCGGATCGACGGTTCCACGCGTGCCGTCGCCGCGAAAGTGCCGCGGTCGTTGTGCACGTTGACGCGCATCCCCGGTGTGATCCCGCGTCGTTCTGCATCCGCGGGATGCAGCAGCACCTCGGGCTCGCGTGCCTGGCGCCGCAGCGAGGTGATGTTGGCGAAGGTCGTGTTGAGGAACGTGTGCGCCGGCGACGAGATCAGGGTGAGCGGGTACCGCGCCACGAGCGCCGGATCACGCTCCACCGACTCGTACGGCGGGATGTAGGCCGGCAGCGGATCGAGTCCCAGCTCGGCCATCCGCTGCGACACGAACTCGCACTTCCCGCTCGGCGTCGTGAAGCCGCCCTCGGCGTACGGAAGGTACGGCGTCGGCACGTTCAGGCGCATCCAGCCGCGTTCGAGCAGCGACTCGAAGCTGACCCCCTGGACCTTCGGCGCATTTGTGTCGAGCGCTTGGCGGATCAGCATGAGATCGTCGTCCTGGAAGTGCGCCTCGCGCATCCCCATGCGTGCGGCGATGCGCCGGAAGATCTCCGTGTTGGGCAACGCCTCGCCGAGCGGCGCGATCGATGGTCGGTTGAGCGACGCGTAGTGGTGACCGTACGCGAGGTGCAGGTCCCAGTGCTCGAGTTGAGTGGTGGCCGGGAGCACGATGTCCGCCCAGTCGCACGTGTCGGTCTGAAAGTGCTCGAGCACGACGGTGAACAGGTCCTCGCGCGCCATGCCGCGGAGCACGATGTTGCGGTCGGGCGCGACCGCGGCGGGGTTGCTGTTGTAAACGACGAGCGCACGCACCGGCGGGCCGCCGACCCCCGCATCTGCCTCGGTCAGCGCTTCGCCCAAGCGGATCATGTTGATCGTGCGGGCGGGTGGGCCGAGGTCCGGCCGCTCGAGCACGGCGCGATTGAACGTGAAGTTCGCCGAGGTGGAGAGCTGCACGCCACCACCCGCGCGACGCCAGTGTCCCGTGATCGCCGGCAGGCAGGCGATGTTGCGCACCGCCATCCCGCCGCCGGCGTGCCGCTGCAATCCGTAGTTCACGCGGATGAACGCCGAGGTCGCGCGACCGTACTGCTCGCCCAGCGCGACGATCGTCTCCTCGGTCAGCCCCGTGACCGCGGATGTACACGCTGGCGTCCACTCGGCCGCCCGCCCGCGCAGCGCCTCGTGGCCCAGGGTGAAGCGCTCGAGGTAGTCGCGATCCTCCAGACCGCGGGCGAAGAGAACGTGCATCATTCCGAGGGCGAGCGCGCCATCGGTGCCCGGTCGGATGGGGATCCAGTCGTCGCACTGCGCCGCGGTGCGGGTGCGGATCGGATCGATGCAGACGATGCGGGCGCCACGCTCCCGCGCTCGCAGGATGAACGGCCACAGATGTGGATTGGCCGTCAGCGTGTTCGTCCCCCAGAGCAACACGAGGTCGCTCTCGGGAACGCCTTCGCTGTCGGCGCCCACGTTCGCGCCGACCGTCATGCGCATCCCTACCGTGCCCGCCATCGAGCAGATCGTCCGGTCGAGCCGAGACGCGCCGAGCTGATGAAAGAAGCGCCGGTCCATCGAGGAACCCTGCAGCAGGCCCATCGTGCCAGCGTAGGAGTACGGAAGGATCGCCTGCGGACCTTCGCTCGATGCGGCGATCTCGCCGAGGCGCTCAGCGATCTCGTCGATCGCGTCGGGCCAGGAGATCGGTTCGAACCGCCCGCTGCCCTTCGGGCCGACCCGGCGCATCGGCGTACGCAGCCGATCCTCGTGATACGTCCGCTCGATGTATCGATTGACCTTCGCGCAGAGGAATCCCTGCGTGAATGGGTGGTCGGGATCCCCCGCGACCCGGACGGCTCGACCGTTCTCGACGGTGACGAGCATGGCGCAGGTGTCGGGGCAGTCGTGCGGACATGCGCCGCGCACCACTCCATCGAGTGGTGTCGCGACGTCGAGCGCGCTGCTGAGCGGGGCGGTCATGGCAGGCGTGGGGAGATGCCGCAACCTAATCACGTCTCGGGTTCGCCGGTCCAGCCGATCTCGGCCGAGCGCGTGCCGGACGCCAGCCGGCGTGAGGCCAATGCTGCTGACGCGCGGAGCGGCGGGGAGGTAACTCGTTGATCAAGCGGGCGTTACAACAAAATTGAAAACATTTGAGGCAATGATGCGACCGCACGCGACATGTCCAATGGCGGCGAATTGTTGCGACTGACGCCGAAACCCCTTGAACTGCTTTCACTTGGCGAGCGATTCGCTCTTGACACTGGATCGTCAAAACCTAACTTTCACGCCGCCAACCGGGCACCCGATGCGTGCGCGGACCAACGCGTCATTTCCCCAAGACCATACTCAGGAGAT
>DATFOL010000118.1:0-3228 GCA_035265545.1 Gemmatimonadaceae bacterium
CCTTAACGCCGCCATCCGTCCCGCGTCCAACGAGTTGGACCGCATGACAGACGTCGCCCCCACCACCGATGAGCGGACCGACCTCGACCTTGTGGAAAGGTGGAAGGCGGGAGAGCAGCGAGCGGCGACGCTGCTCGTCGAGCGGCACGCGAACGCGGTGGCGCGCTTCGTGGCCAGCATCGGCGAGCGGACTGACGTCGACGAGATCGTGCAGGACACCTTCGTGCGCGCCTTCGGGTCGCTCGACGGATTTCGTGGCGAGAGCTCGCTGCGCACGTGGTTGTTCACGATCGCTCGGCGCCTCGTCCTCGACCGGCGCCGAGCGATTCGCCGGCGCGGAGAGCAGGTGGAGGTGCAGGAAGGGGACGTCGCCACCGAGTACGATGCGCTCGACGGCGTGGTGGCGTCCGAGACCCATGAGCGTCTGCGGCGGGCGATGGCCGGATTGACGCCGACACAGCGCGAGGTGTTCGTGTTGCGGGTGAGCGAAGGGATGTCGTACAAGGAGATCGCCGACACCGTCGGCACGACGGAGGGCGCCGCAAGGGTTCACTATCACAACGCGATGCGCGCCATCAAGGAGTTTCTCGATGATTGACTGCCCGAACGGCGACGTCCGCGACCTGCTGCCCGACTTCCTGCACGGACGTCTCGACGTGTCTCGGCGCGCCGAGGTGGAGCGGCATCTCGCCGGATGCGAGGCGTGCCGTGACGAGCTGTCGCTGCTGCGCGATCTGCGTGCGACGATGGACCGAGTGCCTCGCGTTCGCGTGGACGCGATTGCCGCCGCCATCCCACCATATCGCGTGCCGGTGCGCCGGAGTTGGGCGACGAGCTGGCGCACTGCCGCCGCGATCGCGGCCATCGCCGTCGGCGGGACGTCGATCGCGTTGCTGCGCGATAGCGGCTCCGACGTGGCTCGCTCCGCGACGCCGGGAGCAGGCGCCGAAGCGGAGAGCAGCCCGGATCGAAGCTCCGGAGGTGTGGTCGCGGCAGCGCCGAGCTCCGGGTCGGCCGCTCGCACGTCGGCGAGCGTCGAGCGGGCCGCGCCTGCTCCAGCTTCCACTCCAGGTGATCGGGGCGAGTTGGCGATGGCGGGCGGCACGATCGGAGAGCTCAGCGATGGCGAGCTGTCGGCGCTGGTCGAGGGCATCGAGTCGCTCGAGGCGCTTCCCTCGGCCGAGGCGGAATCGGTGGAGCCGTTGGCGGCGGGCGTTCAGGAGGAAGTGCGGTGATGCGCTCAGTGATCCTTGCTCTCGCGCTGTTCGCGGCCACAGGCGATGTGACGGCACAGTGGATCGAGCGCCGCCAGGACTCGGCGACGCAGAATGCGCCGCGTCGTCAGCAGCTCGAGGCCCAGCTGCGGCAACGGCTCTGGCGGATCACGAAGAACCGCGTCGGTCTCACTGATGACCAGATGGCGAAGCTCGCGCAGGCGAGCCGTCCGTTCGACGCGCAGCGACGCCAGCTCGCGGTCCAGGAGCGTGACGAGCGGCTCGCTCTGCGGCGTGAGATCATGGCGGGCGCGAGTGCGAACCAGTCCCGCGTAGCCACGGCGCTCGACCGGGTGCTCGACCTTCAGCGCCGCCGGGCGCAACTGCAGATCGACGAGCAGCGCTCCCTCGCCACCTTCATGACGCCGGTGCAGCGAGCCAAGTACGCCGCGCTCCAGGAGCAGTTGCGCCGTCGCGCCGAGAACCTCAGGCAGCGACGCGCCAACAACCTCGCGCCGCGCCGCGCGAACCCCTCGAGCGACGCCGGCGAGGACGGTCTGCGCTGACGCCTTGCTCGCGACGGTCGCGCGGACGACATTCGTCGCCCCCGTTCTCACGCGCCGTGTCCGACCGTCGAGGATTCAGATCGCCGGCGGTGCGCGATAGATTGTCGGGGTATCTCGCCCGGGTGGCGGAATCGGTAGACGCAGGGGACTCAAAATCCCCCACGCTTCGGCGTATACGAGTTCGAGTCTCGTCCCGGGTATTGCTTGGCCGCAAGGCGCCACGTGTCGGATGGCAACTGGCACTATCGTTGAGCTTTATCGCCGAACCGATTCGGTGAGGGGAGCGAGCGATGCTCCCTGAGCCAATAGCGCCGCCGCCAACCGAGCCGCGACCTGGGAGGCCACGATCCGCGCGGCGGGTGACGCCAACGCCTTCGAGGCATCCGGCAAGGCGATTTTCTCGAGGTCGCCCTGCGCCCAGAACGGTGCCATCAGTCCGCGCGCACCGTAGAGCGGGATCCCCCCGATCAGCACGAGCTGCACGTCACCGGCAGCGGCGTCGATGACCGCACGAAGTGGGTCGTTCAGATCGCCACTGACGACGAGCAAGTCGGCGCGCAGGCCTGGAGCGATCGTCCCGACTTCGTCGTGTATCCCGACCACACGAGCGGCGGCCGACGTGGCCATGTCCACGAGCTGTCGATCGGTGAGTCGCCCGCCTAGCTGCATGCGATTCCACCGCGCCGCGACCTTCAGCTCGTCGAGCATGTTGCTGCTTCCCGTGATCGCCCAGTCGGGCGCCAGCGCGATCTCCACCCCCGCATCCAGAGCGGCGCTGATGTTCGCCGTGACCCCGTACAGCTCGAGATTGCTGCGTGGCGACCACACGAGCGCCGTACCGGCGGCCGCCATCGCCTGGAAGTCGCTCGCACCGAGTGAGACGCCGTGAATCAGCACGCCCTTCGGGTTGAGAAGACCTTGAGACTGCAGAAAGGTGAACTGCTCCTGAGCCACGGCGTCCGTGCCTTCGGCGACATGCATCACGAGCGCTTCGTAGAACGGATTCGCGATGAAGTAGCCTCCCGCGGCGACGAATCCAGCGCGCCCTGCGGGGTCGGAAGGCGGCGGAAACTCGTCGGGTGCCACGTTGTAGATGTGCTCGCGGTCGAGCTCCGTCGTTCCGTAGAAGCCGCTGTTGAAGTCCAGATTTCGCACGAGGCCGTGGACGCACGATTGCGGTCTCGTCGCCATGATGGCCGTCGTCCCGCCGACGAGCGCGCGCAGCTCGCCCCACGCATTCATGTCGCAGAAGTGCGACGGGACGAGCTGGTCGATGGCTTGCCGGGAGGGCGCGAACGTAGGATCCACCCTCCATTCCGGCTGATTGCTGAACGTGCGGCTTGGGCTCCACCGCTGCAGCACGTTCCAGATCACGTGGTTGTGAACGTCCACGAATCCCGGGAGGATGATGCCGTCCGTGTTGACGACGGTCGCGCCAGGAATGTCCG
>DATFOL010000119.1:0-5310 GCA_035265545.1 Gemmatimonadaceae bacterium
GGTCATCGGCTCGCCGACGACCACGGGCTGTCGACGCTGTTCGCCACCGCGGCCGAGCGATTCGGGTTGCTCCGCGCCGCGCTGAACGACGTGAGCGATTCGCTGTTGTTCCCGAACCGCTACTCGCCCGAGCGGCTCATGCGGCAGGTGACGTCCGAGGCGCGCTGGCGGCGACTCAGCTGAGCCGCGCCGTCTGCCCCACCACCTCGGCGAACGCGGCGAGGAGCGCGCGGTCCCATGGCTCGGGCGTCGCGGTGAGCTCTTCGGGGTGCCACTGCACGCCGACCATCCACCAGTCGTCGGTTGGCCACTCGACTCCCTCGACGATTCCGTCCGGCGCGCGCGCGACCGTCGCGAGCGACGGAGCCACCGTGGCCACCGCCTGATGATGCATGGAGTTCACGACCGGTCGGTCGCTGCCGAGTGCCTTCGCGAGCCGCGAGCCAGGTACGACGTCCACCTCGTGTACGCGCTTCGTGCGCGCCCAGTCGCCATCGTGGAGGATGGGGTCCTTCCACTCAGAGGGGATGTCCTGCACGAGCGTGCCGCCGAGGGCGACGTTGAGGATCTGCACGCCGCGGCAGATGGCGAGCGTCGGCAGCGCGCGAGCGCGGGCCGCCGCGACGAGGGCCATCTCGAACGCATCGCGGCCATCGTGCACGTCGCCCAGTTCCGGGTGCGGCCGGGAGCCGTATCGCACCGGATTGACGTCCTCGCCCCCGGTGAGCACCAATCCCGCCATCCCATCGAGCGCCGCGTCGGCGTCGGCCCGGTCGAGCACCGGCAGCACTAATGGAACAAGCCCAGCGCCGCGGATCGATACGGTGTACGCCGCGTTCACGCGCACGCGGAGTGCGTCCCGGATGATCTCCGTGGTAGCGGTGACGGCGACGGGAGGAAGAACGGACATGACGTGGCCGAGGTTGCGGGGTCGCGAGCGCGCCCTGTATCCTAAGCGCCCACCACCCCACCCGCAGCACCCGACGCGCCAAGCCTGTCGATGTTCGAACACTTCCGCCAATCGCTGCGCGATCTGATGGACCGCTCGACGCCTCCCGAGGAACGTCGCGCGGGTCTCGCGCAGATGAAGCAGACACTCGTGCAGGCGCGCATGGGGCTGGATGACCTTCGCAAGGGCATCGAGCAGACGCGGCAGCGACTCGCCACGGAGCAGCGCGAGCTCGAGACGGTCCGCCGACGCAAGGGCCTGGCTGCGGGGATCAACGACCAGGAGACGGTCGCACTCGCCGAAAAGTACGAGGCGATGCACTCGGAGCGCGCCGAGGTGCTGGCCCGCAAGCTGGCCGCTCAGGAGTCGGAGCTGGCGCTGGTGGAGCGGGAGGTCGCGGAGATGACGTCCGCACTGAAAGGCGCGGTGAGCGGCGCCACGACCGGCACCCCGCTGCACGGCGCCGAGGCGGCGGAGCTGGACGAGATGCTCGACGGTGGCGCAGGAGTGGCCGAGGAGATCGACGCCATGGGCCGGGCGAGCAGCCGATCGGCGCGCGAAGCCGAGGCGGATCGACTGCTGGCGGAGCTCAAGCGACGTATGGGGAAGTAAGGCACGCTGGTGCGCACCTCATCGTTGCTGCGGGCGATGCCGCTCGTGGCCGTACCCGTACTGTCGCTTTCGTCCCAGGTGCCGGCGCCGACGATCGCACCGTCAGGTCGTCAGGTGGTGCCGTGCATCGGGCAGACGATCGAACAGGTCACCGTCTACACGGAGGCGCCGTCCGTCGCGAGCCTCCGTCGCGTGCCGGTCGTGGCCCGGATCGCGCGCACGATGCACGAGACCACGCAGCCGGACGTCGTCGAGCGATTCCTGCTGTTCAAGGCGGGCGACCGCTGCCAGGAGCTGCGACGGTCGGAATCTGAGCGCATCCTGCGCGCGCAGCCGTTCATCGCCGACGCCGACGTCTTCATCGTCGCCAACGACGAGGGCACGGTGGACGCCGAGGTGCGAACGATCGACGAGACGGCGATCGTGCTCGGAGGCAACGTGCGCGCTCGGTCGCCGAGCATCTACAACGTGCTGTTCGGGAACGCGAACCTGGGCGGCCAGGGTGTCTATACCTCTGCATCCTGGCGCGCCGGGGACGGGTTCCGCGACGGCTTCGCCGGCCGGTTGATCGACAACCAGTTTCTCGGCCGGGTGCTCGTCGCAGGGATCGAGGGTGAGCGCGCACCGATCGGTGGCTCCTGGCGGATGCAGGCGGGACGCCCCTTCTACACCGACCTGCAGCGCCTCGCCTGGCGAGCGCGCACCGGCGAATCGAGTGGGCTGGTGCAGCTGCGGCTCCCGGACGGTACGCGGCCGGGCGTGGAGCTCCAGCGTCGCTACTTCGACGTCGGTGCCATCGGCCGGGTGGGGGTGCCCGGCCGCCTCGCACTGTTCGGCCTCGCGATCACGGGTGACGACGAGGAGCCCGGCAACCGGCTTCTGCTACCCGATGCGGGGAGGGTGCGCGATCTCGGCCCAGTGCCGCGGCCGTACACCCCGCATCACATCGCGCGCGTCAACCTGCTGCTCGGAGTGCGCGACATCCGCTTCGTGCGACGGCGCGCGCTGGACGCCATCACGGCGAGCCAGGACGTGCCGCTCGGCGCGCAGCTGGGCCTGCAGATCGGACGGAGCTCGCCGATCCTCGGCGCCGAAGAAGAGGATTTCTTCCTGGCCGGCGACGTGTACGTCGGACTGTCTCAATCCGAGCGACTCACGACGCGCCTGCAGCTTCGAACCGAAGGGCGTCGTGCCTCGGGGGAGGCGGCATGGGACGGCGTGCTGTCGACTGGCCGGTTGACGCATCAGTTCAAGATGAACATGGCGAACCTCGACCAGCTCGTGATCGAGTACGCGGGTGGGTTCCAGCAGCGTACGCCCTTCCAGCTGCTGCTCGGGGTCCCCGAAGGCGGAGTGCGCGGATACGAGCGGTCGACGTTCGCCGGCGGACAGCGGCTCGTGGCGCGCATGGAGCACCGCTACGCCTATGGCGCGGTGCGAAACCTGGGCGACCTCGCCGTCGCGGCCTTCGTGGACGCGGGGCGGCAGTGGGCCGGCGATGTTCCCTTCGGCGTCAACACGCCGATGAAGGGATCGCTCGGCGTGAGCCTGCTCGCATCAGTGCCGCCGCGGTCGGCGCGCGTGTGGCGTGCAGACGTGGCCTTTCCCGTGAGCCGCGGGGCGCGCAGCTCGGTGACGCTGCGGTTCACGAATGCCGATCGCACGGCGTTCGTCTTCCGCGATCCGCGCGACGTGATGACCGGGCGTGAGGTCACGCTGCCGTCGTCGATCTTCGCCTGGCCATAGTGCGCGGCTGCCGCCGCGACGCGTCGATCAGCGCGTGTTGCGCGCCATCATCCGCCGGATCGGCACGACGAGCAGCATCAGCAGGCCGGCCGCGACGAAGAGCGAAACGGCGGTACGCTGGAACAGGACGGGCATCTGCTCGAGCTTCTCGGGATCGACGTTGCCGCCGACGATGCCGGCGATGAGGTTGCCGAGCGCCAACGACGTAAACCACGCCCCCATGGTGAGGCCGGCGAAGCGCTTGGGCGCGAGCCTCGTCATGGAGCTCATGCCGACCGGACTGAGAGAGAGCTCGCCGATCCCCTGAAGGAAGTAGCTCGCGATGAGCCAGAGCATCGACACGCGCGTAGCGGTGCCGCCGGCGATGACGCGATTGGCGGCGGCGAGCATCACGAGGAATCCGAGTCCGGCGAACGAGAGGCCGAGGGCGAACTTCGTGGGACTCGAGAGATCGCGCCCGCGGCGCGCGAGGCCCGCCCAGAGCGCGGCGAGGACTGGCGCAAAGAGCACCACGGCGAGTGACTCGGCGGACTGGAACCACGCCGTCGGCACCTCGAAGCCCCCGAGTCGCCGATCGGTGAAGTCGCGCGCGAAGAGGTTGAGCGACGTGGGCTGCTGCTCGAACGCGGACCAGAAGACGACGGAGAAGATGAACAGCACGAGCACGACGGCGATGCGCCGCCGCTCGTCGCCATCGAGTCCCGCGAACAGGAAGAGGTAGCCGAAGTAGAGCAACGCCATCCCCAGGATGACGTTGGTCATCGCGCTGGCGACGGCGTGTGGGTCGATCCGGATCACGCCGGTCATCGCGAGCACGACGACGAGCGCGATCACGCCGAGACCCGCGAAGGCGATGGTCCGTGCGCGTCGCTGCTCCTCGGTCGTGCCCATCGGCGCGGCGCCGATGGCCCCCAGCGTCGAGGGCGCGCGCAGGCGGAACGTGATGAGGCCGGCGAGCATCCCGACGCCAGCGGCACCGAAGCCCCAATGCCAGCCCACTCGCTCGCCCAGGAATCCCGTGACGATCGGCGCGATGAGCGCACCGGTGTTGATCCCCATGTAGAACAGGGAGAAGCCCGCGTCGCGTCGTGGGTCGTCGGCGGTGTAGAGATCACCGACGATGGCGGAGATGTTCGGCTTCAACAACCCGGTGCCGATGACGATGAGCACGAGGCCGAGGAAGAACGTCGGTCGCGAGAAGACGGAGGAGAGGGCGATGGACAGATGTCCGAGCGCGATGAACACGCCGCCCGTCCAGATCGCGCGCTGCAGACCGAGCCACCGGTCGGCGATCCACCCACCGGGGAGCGAGGCGAGATAGACGCTCGCGGCGTAGATGCCGACGATGTTCGACGCGGTGGAGCGGTCGAAGCCGAAGCCGCCGCTCATGATGGCGGCGGTCATGAACAGCACGAGCAGCGGACGGATCCCGTAGTACGAGAACCGTTCCCACATCTCGGTGAAGAAGAGCGTCGCGAGGCCGCGCGGGTGACCGAAGAAGCCGCGGTCCTCCCGCGCGCTCGGCGCCGGCGCGTCGTCGGGCGCGACGGGGGTGGACGTCACGCGCTGCGGTGCAGGGCGGCGCGCGGCAGGAAGAACTCCGGCGGGTTGGTGCCACCGGCCGCGCGCTGCTGCTCCCACGTCACCGTGGTCGGCGGCTGCTTGATGCACGCGGCCCAGTGACCGGGCTCCTTCTCCTCGAGCGGTGGGACGATCTTCGCGCACGCCGCGTCGCGCGCGGGATGCTGGCAGCGCGGATGGAACACGCACCCACTCGGCGGATTCGCCGGGGACGGGACGTCGCCGGTGAGGAGGATACGCTCGCGCTTCACACCCGGCTCGGGCGCCGGCACCGCCGACAGCAGCGCCTGGGTGTAGGGCATGATCGGCTGGCTGTACATCCGCTCGACGGAGGCCATCTCCACGATGTGACCCAGGTACATCACCGCCACGCGATCGGCGATGTGCTCGACGATGGACAGATCGTGCGCGATGAACAGGTA
>DATFOL010000120.1:0-3715 GCA_035265545.1 Gemmatimonadaceae bacterium
CGATCAGATCGCCGCGGCGCACCCCACCGCCCAACAGCTTGTCGAGGCTCGGGAAGCCGGAGGGCACCGTGTCGGCCGGCGTCGCTCCGTCGGCGACCGCGTCGACGCGGCCGAGGAGGAGAGAGAGGGGCGAGATGTCGGCGCCGCGCGGCATCGTTCAAGATAGGGTTCGCGTCTCCGAGGGAGCAAGGAAAAAGACGGCTGGAGCGCGTCCCGGGCGGCTGTCGGTCAGTCCGCCGTCTCGAGCCTCGCGGCAAGGGCGTCGAGCTCCGCGCGCGCGGCCGGATCGAGGAAGGATTCGGCGGCCCGCGCCAACGCGCTCACCAGTGGCGCCATGGCGGCGGCGCGTCCGTTCGCAGACGCGTCGGCGAGCTTGGCGACCGGCGTCCGCACCGGTGCCGGGATCGCGATGGTGCCGAGCCATGCCTTGGCGCCGCTGCAGCGCGCGGCGCGCAGCTGGTCGTCGAGATCGAGCAGCGGATCGCAGCAATCGTGGGCGAGGCGTGCAGCGACGAAGCAGGCGAGCGCCACCTCACGCGCGCCTCCGATCGGTGCGCGACCCGCGAGCGCGGCCAGGTGTCGAAATCGGAACACCGGCGCGGGGAGCGCATAGGGCGGGAGGGTGACGGGCACGCGACGAAGATGGAGGGAGTGGGGCGAGTGGGCTAGGCGGGAGACGAAGTGGGGAGTTTGACGTGAGACGTTCGACGTGAAAGCGTACCGATAAGTGCCCACAGTCACGTCCCACGCCCCACGTTCCACCGTCGTTTCGCGTTGCCGGTCATTTCTCGCACGGCTACGTTAGAACGATGCCGTACCAGGCCAAGGCCGTCCTCTGGGTCGACGATGAGGCAGAGCTGCTCGAACCACATCGCATGTTCTTGCGCGACAAAGGGTTCGAGGTGGAGACCGCGACCAATGCCGACGACGCCGCAGAGCTCGTGCGGAGTCGTCCGTTCGATCTCGTCCTCCTGGATGAGCAGATGCCGGGCACTCGCGGTCTCGACTCGCTGCGCGATCTGAGGGAGATCGATCCGAACCTTCAGGTCGTGATGGTCACGAAGAGCGAGGAGGACTCCACGCTCACCGAGGCGCTGGGCACCGACATCGCCGGCTACATGGTCAAGCCGGTCTCGCCGAGGCAGGTGTACGCGCTCGTGGCGCGCATGCTCGAGGGTCCGCGGATCCGGCAGCAGGCGATCGCGCGGTCGTTCGTCGATCGGTTCCGCGCGATGCAGAACGAGTCGCTCCGGGACCTCGACTGGCGTGGCTGGATCGACCGCTACCTCGAGTTGGTGCAGTGGGACCTCGATCTCACCTCGGCCAACGAGATGGGACTGCACGAATCGCTGCTCGGTCTGTTTCCCGATCTCCGTCGCGAGTTCGCCCTCTACATGTCGAGCGCCTATCCGGCGTGGCTGGCCAATCTCGAGGGCGATCGCCCGCCGCTCTCGATCGACATCGTGGAGGAATTCCTGCTTCCCGTCGTGAAGCAGGAGCGTGCCGCCGCGTTCATCGTCATCGACTGCCTGCGCCTGGACCAGTGGAAGGTGCTGGAGCCGGTGATCGCGCCGCTGTTCGACATCGAGACGACGCACTACTTCGGCGTGCTTCCGACCGCGACGCCATACGCGCGCAACGCGCTGTTCAGCGGACTGTTCCCGAACGAGATCGCGGCGCGATTCCCCGACTGGTGGGGCGATCGCGAAGACGAGACGTTGAATGCGCACGAGCGCGAGCTTCTCGAGGCGCAGCTCGCGGAGTTGAAGCACACCGTGCCGGTCAAGTACGACAAGATCTCGTCGTCGCACGAGGCGGACGAGCTCGAGCGGCGGCTGGCGAACGCGATCGCGCCGGAAGGGATCAGCGCGTTCGTCTTCAACTTCGTCGACCTGCTCACGCACGGCCGATCGGAGTCGGCGATCCTGTACGAGGTGGCGCGAGACGAGATCGCCCTGCGCCAGCTCACGCTACAGTGGTTCAGGCGCTCGGCGCTCTTCAGCGTGCTGCAGGAGGCGGCGCGCCGGAAGGTGAAGGTGCTCGTGACGAGCGACCATGGCTCCATCCACTGCCACACGCCGGCGACGGTATTTGCCAAGCGCGACGCGACGCAGAACCTCCGCTACAAGTTCGGGGAGGATCTCCGGGCCGAGAATCCGGACCTCGCGCTGCTGTTCAAGAACGAGGACGCGCTCAAGCTGCCGCGACGCGGGCTCGGTGCCAACACGCTCCTGGCCGCCGGCGACAGCTTCTTCGTCTATCCCACCAAGCTGCGCGAGTACCAGAGCCGGTATCGCGGCTCCTTTCTGCACGGCGGCGTGACGCCGGAGGAATGCATCCTCCCGGTGTCGCTGCTCACGCCGAAGCGGTAACCGTGTACCGACGGCTCCTGCGATACCTTCGTCCGCACGCGTGGCGGATGGTCGGCACGGTCGCGTCCAACGTGATCGCTGCGGCTCTGGACGTGTTCTCGTTCACGCTGCTCCCGCTCTTTCTCAACGCGCTGTTCGGTGCTCAGCAGCTCATCCCGAGCGCCGCGCCACGGTGGATCACGGGCGCGCACGAGCGCATGGTGGGCGCGTTCCTGAATCCCGCCGACCGGCTCGGATCGGTGGAGACGATGATGATCGCGATCATTGCGATCGTCGCGCTCAAGAACGTCTTCGTGTGGCTCGCCGGCCAGTTCGGCGCATCGCTGCAGGAGAACGTGACGCGCGATCTGCGCGACGGCGTGTTCCACCACATCCAGCGGCTGCCGCTCGACTGGTTCCAGCGCACCAAGACCGGGCAGATCATCTCGCGCGTGCTGTCGGACACCGAACAGACGAAAGCGCTGATCACGGAGCTCGTGACCCGCACGCTGCAGAACATCGCGCAGATCGTCGGGACCATCGTGATCCTGCTCAGCTACTCGGTGCAGCTCACCTTCGTGGCGCTGGTGATCGCCCCGCTGCTCACGCTGGCGCTCCAGCCGGTGCTGCGGAAGCTGCGAAAGGGGCATCGTCGGCTGCGCGGAGACTATGGCGAGATCACCAGTGTGCTCCAGGAGGCGGTGAGCGGCGTCCGACTGGTGAAGTCGTTCCGGGGCGAGACCTACGAGGACAGCCGGTTCACCGCGGCGAGCCATCGCTATTCAGCCGGGATGGTGCGTATCACGCGCATCGCGTCGCTGTCGCAGCCGATGACGGAGCTGATCGGTGTGTCGGTGGCGATGCTGATCCTCTGGATCGGCGCGCGGGAGGTGCTGCTCGGCGGACCGGGCGCGATGGACAGCGCCACGCTGATCACCTTCATGATCATGGTGATGCGGCTCCTGCCGCCGCTCAAGCAGCTGTCGCAGGCGCCGACTACCGCGCAACAATCGCTCGCGTCGGCCGAACGGTTGTTCGAGGTGCTCGACCAGCCGACCGAGACGCAGCTCGATCGGGGCACACGAACGGTGACCGAGCTCCGCGACTCGCTCGCGTTCGATCGCGTGAGCTTCGCCTACGGCGAGGAGCCGGTGCTGCGCGACATCAGCTTCGAAGCGCGACGCGGCGAGGTGGTCGCGCTCGTTGGAGCGAGCGGGGCGGGGAAGAGCACGCTCGTCGACCTCATTCCGCGTTTCTACGAGCCGACGTCGGGCGTCATTCGACTGGACGGGGTGGACACGCGCGAGATCTCGCTCGCGTCGCTGCGCGGCCTCACGGGAATCGTCAGCCAGGACACGGTGCTG
>DATFOL010000121.1:0-7921 GCA_035265545.1 Gemmatimonadaceae bacterium
ATGCGGCCGGCGATGCAGGAAGCTCGGGCGGCTCGGCAGAAGCAGGACAGCGCCGCGGTGAAGGCGGCGTGGGAGAAGACGGCGGGTGACCGACAGAAGCTCCAGGCGCTGATGCAGCGCGAGCGTGCGGAGATTCGCGCGGCGCTCTCGCCGGAGAATCAGAAGGTGTTCGACGCGAACGCGAAGGCGCTGGAAGAGCGGCGCGCCGAGCGGGTCAAGAATGGAAGGGGCGATCGTGACGGCAGGGCAGGGTTCCGCGGACGTCGCGGACTTCGCCAGAGCTGAGCGACGCTCGAGAGGAATAGCGAAGGGGAGTGATCTGGGCGCTGGTGGGGCGCACTACACGAACCGGAGCGATCGCGAATGGGTTGGCGGCCTGGCCGTCAACCCATTCGTGCGTTCGGTCGCGCCGTCAGACCGGGTGCGCGCCCGGCTTCAGCACCTTCGCCTGATCCTGCGCGCGGATCGCGAGCTCCGACGCGAGGAAGCAATGCTCCTGAGACATCGCCGTCTCGGTGCGGTTGACCACGTCGTCCACGAGCTGCCGTCCATACGGCGTCTCGATCCCCTTGCAGTCGATGTAATTCGTCCCCTTCTGGTCGCTGATGAAGAGGTGGTTGCCACCGGGCCGGCCGGCGATGTCGACGTACTTGCGCAGCTCGATGAACCCGTCGGTGCCGATGATCGTGAGACGTCCGTCGCCCCAGGTGGGCAGCCCGTTCGGCGTGAACCAGTCGTTGCGGATGTAGCCGGTGCCGCCGTTGCCGCGGACCATCACGTCACCGAAGTCCTCGAACTTCGGGTACTGGGGATGGTTCGCGTTCCGCACCTGCGAGGCGACGATCTCGCCGCTCGTGGAGCCCGTGTAGTAGAGGAACTGGTCGAACTGGTGTGATCCGATGTCGCAGAGGATGCCGCCGTAGTTGGCCACGTCCCAGAACCACGCGGGACGCGTGTTCGGCGACGTGCGATGCGGCCCGAGCCCGACGGTCTGAATGACCGTACCGAGTGCGCCCGCCTTCACCAGCTCGCCCGCTTTCACCGCCGCAGGCACTTCGAGTCGCTCGCTGTACAGGATGGAGTAGATCCGCTTCGTCTCCTTCTGAACCCGTCGCGCTTCGGCGAGCTGCGCCATCGTGATGATGCCCGGCTTGTCGGCCATGTAGTCCTTGCCGTGCTGCATCACCCGAACGCCGAGCGGCGCACGCTCGATCGGGATGATCGACGAGAGAACGAGCTGGATCGAGTTGTCCTCGAGGATCGCACGTTCGTCGGCGACGGCCTTGACGTTCGGGTAGCGCTTGGCGAAGTCGGCGCGGATCTCGGGCTCGCGGACGTAGTACGCGACGAGCTCGCCTCCGCCGCGGGTGGTCGCGCCGATCTGCCCGAAGATGTGGTTATGGTTGGCGCCGATGACGGCGAAGCGGATGCGTGCCGCCTGCTTGCCGCGTCGGGGGGTGTGCACCGCCGCTGCGAGGCGTCCGGGCATGCTGGTGATCGCTGCCAGCCCGGCCACGACGCCGGCCGAGGTCTTCACCAGGTCTCTGCGAGAGAGCTTGTCCATGAGTGCGCTCCAGATGGGTTACGCGCGCCGAGTCGAGCGACGGTCGCGGCGAGGGCGATTGTCGGGCGCGGCCCGGAGCATGTCAAGCACGCCCGGTGTCGCGCTCTAGGATCGCGCGAGATGGTGTACGCGCTCGCGAGCCCATCCGCTGACCGGCCTCGACCTATCGCGTGCACCCCACCGGCGCCGCAATTGAGCCAGATCGAAGCGGAATCTCGCGAAGTCTCCAAGGCCCGGTGTCGGGGCCGACCGATTCTTCTCGCGAGGTGACGGATGATCAGCTCAGGCAGCCTGCTGTGGTTCGCGCTGGTGATCGGCATGCCCACCAAAGCCGCTCCGCAGGCGCCGCAGCCATCACGCGCCCTTCCGCTCGTGGATGAGAGACTTCGAGTCTCTACTCGAGGCTCTTCCTCCGCGACGATGGCCGACCTTCCTCACCCTGCGCGCGCGCCAGGTCGAGCTGACCCCGTAACGCACGCGCGATCGGCCTCCTCCCGCGCCACTCATGTCGGCTGGGGGGTGGCGATCGGTGCGATCACGGGTGGCCTGTTTGCCGCCGCAATATCGTCGAGTCAGAGCGAACGCGCGGAGGGCCTCGCGCGTCCGATCACCATCACCGGCGGTGCCCTCATCGGGGCAGCGCTGGGCGCGCTACTCGCCCTCGCCGCGCCCGAGTAAGCAGCGCACGCACGCTGGCGCAGCGCGCGGAGGTTGCCTTCGCCGCGCCAGCATTGCCCCTGGCCATGGGTGGTGGCGGACATTGCGCCACACCACCTTTCTCCAATGAGGACGAAGCTACCGATACCACCGCTGGATTCCGTTCTGGGCACTGCGGCCGCCGTGTCCGCAGGCCGCCTCGCCGGCGAGGGGCCGGCAGGCCAGCTCCCCTACACTCCCGAGATGCTGCGCGAGGCGCCGAGCGGCGACCTGTTCGGCCTGACGCAGAACGTGGGGATGGGGTGGAGCCCGACGAAGCTCCAGGGCCCCGAGTACGTGATCGTGAGCACGATGGGAGGCCTTCGTGCGGAAGACGGCCGCGCCGTGGCGCTGGGCTATCACACGGGGCATTGGGAGATCGGCCTGCTCGTGCGCGAGGCGGCTGAGACCCTTCGCGCAGCCGGCGCAATCCCGTTCGCGGCCTACGTGAGCGATCCGTGCGACGGACGCACACAGGGGACGACGGGGATGTTCGACAGCCTCGCCTATCGGAACGACGCGTCGATCGTGATGCGGCGGCTGATCCGCTCGCTCCCGACGGCATCCGGCGTAATGGGAATCGCCACGTGCGACAAGGGACTGCCGGCGACGATGCTCGCGCTCGCGGGAGTCGGGCGTCTTCCGGGGATCGTGGTGCCCGGCGGCGTGACGCTGCCGACGATCAACGGCGAGGATGCTGGACAGGTGCAGAGTCTGAACGCGCGATTCTCGCGCGATCTCGTGACGCTCGACTACGCCCAGACGATGGGGTGTCGCGCCTGCGGCTCGTCCGGAGGCGGCTGCCAGTTCCTCGGCACCGCGGCGACGTCGCAGGTGGTTGCGGAAGGGTTCGGGCTCGCACTTCCCCACAGCGCGCTCGCGCCGAGTGGCGAGCCGGCGTGGACGGAGCTGGGTCAGCGGTCGGCGACGGCGCTGGTGCGCCTGCACGCGATGGGCATCACGATCGAGAAGATCCTCACGCAGCGCGCGCTCGAGAACGCGATGCTCGTGCACGCCGCGTTCGGCGGGTCGACGAACCTGCTGCTGCACATCCCGGCGATCGCGCGCGCCGCGGGGCTGCGCGCACCGACGGTGGAGGACTGGAGCCGCATCAACCGCTCGACGCCGCGTCTCGTCGACGCGCTGCCGAACGGTCCGCGCGGTCATCCCACGGTGCAGGTGTTCATGGCTGGGGGCGTGCCGGAGGTGATGCTGCATCTTCGGAGCATGGGGCTGCTGCACGGCGACGTGCTCACCGCCACGGGCGACACGCTCGACGCGACGCTCGACTGGTGGGAGCAGAGCGACCGGCGCCGCGAGGCGCGCGCGCGTCTCGCGTCGGGTGCCTCGGTGATGCCGGACGACGTGATCAAGGATCCGGATTCGGCGCGTCGCGCCGGCTTCACGAGCACCGTGGTGTTCCCGGTCGGCAACCTCGCGCCGGAGGGCTCGGTGCTCAAGTCGACCGCCATCGACGCGTCGGTGGTGGACGACGACCAGGTGTACCGGCACCTGGGACCCGCGCGGGTGTTCGCCGACGAGCGCGAGGCGATCGCCGCGGTGAAGGGCGGGACGGCGCGACCGATCCAGCCCAACGACGTGATCGTGCTGATCGGCAACGGCCCGTCCGGAACGGGGATGCAGGAGACGGCGCAGATCACCACGGCGCTCAAGTACATCCCGTGGGGGAAGCAGGTGGCGCTGCTCACCGACGGCCGATTCTCCGGCTTCTCGAGCGGCGCGTGCATCGGTCACATCGGGCCGGAAGCACTGCAGGGTGGACCGATCTCGCGGGTGCAGGATGACGACCTGATCGAGATCATCATCGATCGTGGCGACACGCTGAGCGGCACGATCAACATGGTCGGCGCGCGCGGCGAACGGCTCTCGCCGGCGGAGTGCGACGCACTGCTTGCATCACGCCCGCCGCATCCGGCGGTCGCACCGCACGCCGCGCTGCCGAATGACACGCGGCTCTGGGCGGCGCTGCAGCGCGCGAGCGGGGGGACGTGGGGTGGATGTGTGTACGACGTGGACCGGATCGTCGAGCTGCTCGACGCGGGGATGCGCGCCACGGCGGGAGCGCCGCCGGTGGACGAGGGATCGCAGGATCACACTCGACTGACCGGAGCTGCTTCATGAGACGGCTTCTGCTCGCGATTGCCGCGCTCGCGTTCTCCGCGCCGCACGCCTCGGCGCAGAGCGTAGCGGTGCAGGCGGGGGTGTACCGCTGGCCTGCGCTGCCGGCGCCCGACGCGCGTATCGGGCGCAGCGAGCGCCTGGTGGTCAGCGGATCGACGCTCGATCTCGACGTCCTGGAAGTTCGCGCGATCGCCATCCGGCCCGCCGCGGCGGACACCACGACAGCATCCGACAGCCTCGAGAGCTTCATGCTGGTGAAAGACGGTAAGCTGCAGGCATCACTCGGCGGAGTGATTCGCGCGCTCGGCGCTGGCGGCGTGGCGCTGGTGCTCCCCGGCGATCGGCTGGTGCTCACGAATACCGGTGGCGCTCCCGCGACGTTCTACCTGTTCACGTACCGCTCCAAGGCGCCGATGAACATCGAGCGCGGGCGGCAGGCGGGAGGCTCGTTCATGCTCGACTACACGGAGCTGACGGAGAAGCCGACCGCCGTCGGCTTCCGACGCGACGTCGTGAATCGGCCGACGGCGATGTTTCGGCGGTTCGAATCGCACTGGTCGTCGGTGAAGGAAGGGGTGCGCAACCATGCGACTCACACCCATCGCGCCGACGAGTTCATGATGATGACGAAGGGCAACGTCAAGCTGCTGATCGGCACGGCGGAGCCACCGGCGACGATCGGGGACGTAGTGTTCCTCGGCTCGATGCTGCCGCACTCGCTGTTCAGCAAGGGAGCGGGTGCGGCGCAGTATCTCGTGATCCAGGGGGAGTGAACGTGCACGTCTGGAAGCACAGGGATGGCATCATCGTCAGCGACGGCGACCGCACGACTCTCGTGCAGCGCGACTGGGACGCGTTGATCAACCAGGCGGATCTCGTCTCGCACCTCGAGAGCTTGCTGCCCACCGATGAGCCGGGGTCGGGGAGCGGGGAGACGCCGAAGGGACATCCCAACGAAGTCCTGCCGCCGATCGGCACCCAGGAGGTGTGGGCCGCCGGTGTGACGTACTTCCGCAGCCGCACGGCGCGCATGGAGGAGTCGAAGGACGCCGGGGGCGGGACGTTCTACGACCGCGTGTACGAGGCGGAGCGCCCCGAGCTGTTCTTCAAGGCGACGGCGTGGCGGGTGCGCGGCCCGCGCGCGGGGATCCGCATCCGACGCGACGCGAGGTGGAACGTGCCCGAGCCGGAGCTCGCATTGTGCGTGAACGCGCGTGGCGAGATCGTCGGCTACACGATCGGCAACGACGTGAGCTCACGCGACATCGAGGGCGAGAACCCGCTCTATCTGCCGCAAGCCAAGGTCTACGACGGCTCGTGTGCGCTCGGCCCCGGCCTCTACGTGACGAAGGATCCGCTGCCGCCGGGCACGGGGATCGAGATTCGGATCACACGCGGCGAGGATGTCGTGTTCCAGGGGAACACGACGCTGTCCCAGATGCGCCGGAAGCCCGAGGAGCTGGTGGAGTATCTGTTCCGCGAGACGAGCTTTCCGACCGGATGCATCCTGCTCACGGGCACGGGGATCATTCCGCCGGACGAGTTCACGCTCAGGTCGGGGGATCGCGTGGAGATTACCATCGAGCCGATTGGCACGCTGAGCAATACGGTCGAGTGAACTGCAACTGCGAGTACCGGTACTGGTGTGGCAGTTCACCCCGGCGCCTCCCACCTCCCACTCACCGCGGACCTGAACACGGCATCGATCACCGCCATGTTCCCCACCGCGTCCTCCACGCTCACCGGCACGCTGCCTTGGCCGCGCACGGCGGCGGAGAAGTTGTCGCCCTGCAGCGTGTACTGGTCGACGGCCGGGAACTCGAGCGGCTCGGCTGAACGGTCGCCGAGCTCGCGTCCGTCGTCGACGAAGATGCGCGTCGGCCGATCGGTCGGGGCGTTGAAGGGGATCTGTACCTCGATGCGTCCCGACGTGCCGTGGAGCTGCATGCGCTGATAGTGCACGAGCTGCATCGCGCTCGTGAACGTCGCCTGACCGCCCGACGGAAAGCGCATCAGCCCCGATGCGATGCGGTCGATGCGCAGCTCGGGATCTCGATCGACGATGCCGATCACCGCCTCCGGCTCCTCGCCGAACAGCCACCGCGACATCGTGATGGGATAGCATCCGACGTCCATCAGGCCGCCGCCGCCCCACTCGGGAACGCTGCGCACGTCGTTCGGGTCGCGGCGGAAGTAGGCGAAGTGCCCCGCGACGACGCGCAGCTGGCCGATGCGGCCCGACGCGACGAGATCGCGCACGGCGAGCCACTGCGGATGATTGCGCACCATGAACGCTTCACCGATCTGCACCCCCGTACGCGCGCGTACGTCGAGCAGCGTGCGTGCTTCGCTCGCCGACAGGGCGATCGGCTTCTCGCACAGCACGTGCTTGCCCGCTTCGGCGGCGCGGATGGTCCACGGGACGTGAAGATGATTCGGGAGCGGGTTGTAGATCGCCTCGACCTCGGGATCGGCGAGCAGCTCCTCGTACGATCCGTACGCGCGCGGGATCCCGAGCTCGCTCGCCGCCGCCTGCGCTTTCGCCACATCGCGCGAAGCGATCGCCACGACGTGAGACCGTGCGCCTCGCTGCATGGCGGGAATCACCTTCTTCACGCCGATGTTCGCCGCGCCGAGAATGCCCCATCGGACGCGGGAGTGGTCGCCGCTCGCTACCATCGGTGGTGCACCAGCGGGCGGATCGATCGGTCGTAGATGTCTCGTACGCGTGCCATCTGCTCCTCGGATAGTGGAGGGAGATCCGCCGCCCGCACGTTGTCTTCGGTTTGCCGGGCGTCCTTGGCGCCGGGAATCGCCGCCGTCACCTCGGGGAACATGAGGATCCAGCGCAGCGCGAGCTGTGCCATCGTCGCATCCGCGGGCACGAGCGTGCGCAGCTCCTCCACCGCCTGCAATCCCGTGTCATAGGCGACCCCGCTGAACGTCTCCCCGACGTCGAACGACTCGCCGTGTCGGTTGTAGTTCCGATGATCCGTCTTCTCGAACGTCGAGTCCCGGCGGAGCTTTCCGCTCAGCAGCCCGCTCGCGAGCGGCACGCGCGCGAGGACACCGATGCGCTTCTCGCGTACGACGGGGAACAGCTCCTCGGCGGGCTTGAGCCGAAACATGTTGAAGATGATCTGGATCGACTGGACGTTCGGATACCGCGCGGCACGCAGCGCCTCCTCGACGCGTTCGACGCTGACGCCGTAGTAGCGCAGCTTCCCCTCGCCGACGAGGTCGTCGAGGATGCCGAAGACCTCGGGCATGTCGTAGACGTCCGGCGGCGGGCAGTGAAGCTGCAGAAGATCGATCGCGTCGGTGTCGAGGTTCTTCAGGCTTCGCTCGACGAACGCGTCGAGGTTCTTGCGCGTGAAGCCCTCGGCGACGTGCGGGCTCAGTCGCCGGCCGGCCTTCGTGGCGACGATGATCTCCTCCTTGCGCTCGCGGCGGAGCCGGCCAATGAGGCGCTCGGAATGCCCGTCGCCATAGACGTCGGCCGTATCGATGAAGTTGACG
>DATFOL010000122.1:0-6341 GCA_035265545.1 Gemmatimonadaceae bacterium
GCTGCGCGTGCAGCTCGGCGGCGGGCAGGACGAGGAGAGCGCAGAGGACGGCGAGACGCACGATGCGATGAGTCGGAGTGTCGGGAGCTGTGATCGGACGACACCCTCAGGGCTGCGTTCGATCGCCTCGTGATGAGAATAGTCTCGCGATCGCGGGATCCGCCGCCGCCGCATGGTCGCGCAGCGGCGTGCCGTCGCGGTCCACCGCGTCGGCGAGCACGGGATGACGCCCGACCAGTCGCGCGAGCAGCTCCGCGTCGCCGCGACGGATCGCGAACAGGGCGTCCTCGATCTCGATCGCGAGCAGGGCGCCACGCTCGCGCAGGTAGTGGATGGCCCAGCCGGCCGGCGTGGCGTGATACTCTCCGTCGCGCGCGTTCACGTCGGCGCCAGCCTCGATGAGCAGCTCCGCGATGGCGCGATGCCCGTGGAACGCAGCGAGGTGCAAGACCGTGGCGTCGTCGTGGTCGCGGGCGCGCGCGAGGTCCGGCGCGGAGACCAGCATCGCGCGCACGGCCTCGAGATCGCCGCGCTCGATCGCCGAGAAGAACGAAATTGGATCGGACATCATCAGGGATGCGTTAGCGAGAGTCGTGGCTCAGCCGCCGTTCGCCGCGCGCACGTCGGAGCCGGGACCCGGTGGCGAGATCGACACGCGCGGCGCGTCTGGCAGCTGCACATCGAGCGACTGGCGGTACTGCAGACACCCTTGCAGGAACTGTGGCCAGTCGGGCACCACCGGCAACCGGTCCGTCCGCTCGGGCAGCAGGCCCCACAGCGCCGGGTGATGCCAACACAATGCATGGCCCGTCGAATCGCGGTGCGTACGGATCCCGGCACGGAGGCGCCGTACTTCGACGCGCAGCTGTTCGGCCGACATGTGCTCGAGGTCCGCGTCGAGCGTGCGCGTCGGGCTCGCGCTCATCAGCGATCCACCAGGCGCACGTGGTCGCGCATGGCCGCGGCCGAGAGCAGGGACGCGAGGGCTCCCAACACCGTCACAAGGATCGACAGCTTCTGTTTCATCGTTTGCACCTCTCGCGGCGACTCGGACGGAGAACGTACGACCCACGATGCGCGCGAGCTAGCCGCTCGGCTCATCGACCGAAGGGATCCACGAGTAGCACAGCGCGTCGCGCGGCGTCATTGACACGTTGGGATGGATGACCCATCGGCGCAGAATGCCTTCGCGCATCATACCGATCTTCTCCAGTACTCGAGCCGAGGCCAGGTTCTCCACGTCGCACACGGCCCAGATCCTATGTAGATCGCGATCGTGCGCGGCCGCTTGCAACACCGCACGGCCCGCCTCGGACATCAAGCCCTGCCCCCAGGAGGATCGTGCGAGCACGTAGCCGATGCTCGCCTTGTGGCCTTCCGGGCGTAGCGCGATCGCGCCGAGCACACTCCCGTCGGAGGCGCGAGTGAGCATCCATGTCAGCTCTGTTCCGGTGTTCCAACCGTCCTCGCAACGACGGAGGTATTCGCGAGTCTCCACCAGATCCTGATGAGGGCGCCACATCAGGAAGCGCGTCACTTCGCCGTCCTGCGAATAGCCGTGGTAGATCGCCTGCGCATCGCTCTCGCGCGTTGGGCGAAGCACGAGGCGCTCCGTTCTCAAGATCTTCGGCCAATCGCCGGACATCATGACATCTCCGAAATGAGCTCCGGCTCGAACCGAGGCGGAAGGAGCCCAGCACCCTGGATCACAGGCAGCGACGCACGCCGAAGCCGCCGAGCGCGTGCAGCGCGACGTTCGGAACTCGAAGCGTCATCGAGTCCACCACGATCCGAGCCCACGACGCCGTGAGCTTCACTTCCGGCGAGGCGGTGAGCTGGGTGCGGCCTGGCCGAAGCGCATAGCGTCGCCCGGCGGCGAGCTGGGTCGTGATCCCGGCGATGTGATAACCACCGCCCAGCGCGGTGGCCGTGCCACCGAGCTCACGTCCGGCGACACGGCCTTCGGGGTGCGCAATGACCAGCCCCACGCCGAACCGCCATTGCCATCCACGCCCGGGCGCGGTGACGTTCGCCGTCGGGAGGTTGTACCCGTGGGTGACCTCGAAGCGCTCGATGGGCCCACTCGGATTCTGCAGGTACAGCTTGTGGTGAAGCATCTCGAGCTCCTGCCCCGCGCCGTTCGGATCGATGCGACCGACGCGGTAGCTGTAGTATGGCGCGTCGGCGAACGGACGGGTCGCATAGCGGGCGAGCGTCCGCCATCGCTCGCTACGCGCGTCGATCGTGAGTGGAAGAGTCACGCTCCACGCCGAGCCGGTGAATCCCTCGGCGACGATTGCTCGTGCGGCGCACGGTGATTGCGCCGAGACACGCTGCGTGCTCGCGAGCAACAAGAGCATCAGGCACGCGCGGTGAGCCGTGCGTGAGCAGATCGGTGGCGGCGACGCGGTGCGCATGGTCGCGGGGGGTACACCATTCGTGCCGATGCAGCTCCGTCGCACGTTTCGCCTCCCTCACGTCTACTCCGCGCGGCTCGACTTCATGTCGAGAGAGCTCGCTTGAGGATCGCGATCTGCCCCGCGTGATACAGATCGTGCTGCGTGAGCCCGACGAATTGTACCCACGCCGTATAGGGCGGCGACGCGACGAGCGGGTCATCCAGCCGCTGCGATGGGAATACGGCGACCACACGCTGCGCCTCCTCGTTGAGCGCACGAAGCGCATCGAGCGCGGCTCGCCAGCGCTCCTCCGTCGGCGGCGGCTCGGACGGCCAATCCTCCTCGGGGCTGAGTGGCCTGGCCTCCCCTCGCACTCGCCGCAACACCAGCCCGTACGCGCCGGAGAGGTGAAGCACCAACTCCCAGATGCTGTGGGCACCCGGGATCGGGCGTGCACCGGCCTGAACGGCGGTCACATCGTGAAGCAGCTCGAGCACGGCTGGCCCATGCCACGCTCCGCCCACCATGGCGCGCTGCAGCTGATCGGCGATTCGTGCACGATCGTCCATGGTCTCACCCGGTGATAGGGTCTCGCTGTGTACGTGTGACCCGCCGCTCGGCCTCGCGGCGGATCGCGGCGAGCATCTCGCGTCGTATCAGTCCGCTCCCTGGGCGCACGACGAGCCAGTACGCGCGGAAGCTGGCGCGCGCATCCTCCGCGCACCATACGCGAGTCTCCGTGGCGAGCTCGGTGTTCCCACCCGCGCATGGCGCGACGGTGAAGTTCCAGCCCGCGAGAGCGAGACCCTTCGGCGGTCCGGTGCGAAAATCCTCCACGCTGACGGTGGCGCGCAGGTCGCCGCGCGGCGTCCAGAACCTCCCGAGCAGCCCGATGACGAGCTCCTCCGGCGCACGTTCGGCGACGATGCGGAACCCTCGGCGCTCGAAGTCCGCCAGGCGGAACCCGCCTCGACGCGCCGCTCGGAGCTGCCGACGTTCGCGCAGCTCGGCCAGCGCACGCCGGGGAGATCGGACGAGCGTGATCAGCGTGGCGGGAAGCACGCGCAACGTCACGAGCGCCGTCGCGAGCGGTCCGCCGGCGAGGTCTGCCTGGCGGAGCGCGGCGTACACCGCGTCGGGCGTGGCTCGCACCAGCGTGCGATGGCGCTCGACGACGTCGTACACGGGCATGAGCTCGTCCAGAAGCACCGACACCGTCCTGCGGGAGAGGTTCGAGCGATACGCGAGCGCTATTCGGCTCGGAACTGCACGAGGTCCCACCGCGTGCCATACAGGTCCTCGAACACCGCGACCGTGCCGTACGACTGCTCGCTCGGCGGGCGCACGAACGAGACGCCCGCGGCGGTCATGGTCGCGTGATCTCGCCAGAAGTCGTCCGTCTCGAGGAAGAGGAAAACGCGACCGCCCGCCTGATTGCCGACGAATCGCGCCTGCTCCGGCGTCGCCGCGCGCGCGAGCAGGAGCGTCGTGCCGGACGAACCGGGCGGAGCGATCACCACCCAGCGCTTGTCCTGTGCCGGTTGATAGGTGTCCTCCACGACGGTGAAGTGGAGCTTCTGCGTGTAGAACGCGATCGCCTCGTCATAGTCGGCCACGACGAGCGCAACGTGCGCGATGCGTTGCTTCACGTCGAGGCGTCCGGAATAAGCGGTGGCACTGCACAGCTTCCGAGCTCCGTGCCGTCGGCGCTCAGGACGCGAATCCGCCGGATCCCTCGCGGAACGTACCCATCGTAGTGATGAACCGGACCGACACGATCCTTGTCGCAGAAGGGCTCCTTGTCGCGAGCGAAGCCCAGCCGATAGGTGCGAGTGCCGGTGCGCTTGTCGTCGGACTCGAAGCGCAGATGCGCGGTGGAGAAGTGGTTCGGATACCGATCGGTCGTCCCCGAGATGTGCAGAAGCTTCCGTTCCCAGGCGGCCTGCCACGAGTCTCGAAGATCCATCGGAGTATCACGCTCGGTGAACGCCACGCGCTGGAAGGCGACGCGCGTCAGCTACCAGTCGCCCCGCTCCTCACCGCGGCGATACGCCGTGAGGATGGCGGTGCTCACCCCGCCGATCCAGACGATGCAGCCCGCATACCAATAGATGATGCCGAGCTCGAAGCGCCACGCGTGAAACGCGAGCCCGATCAGTGCCAGGCCGAGGAGCGACGAGAACGCGATCTCGCCTAGCACCCGGACCCAGGCACGCCAGTAGTCCTTGCGCGCCGCGCGTTCCGCCGCGGCGTGGGTCTCGGCGAGCTGTCGCAGATACTTCTCGGGAAGCGGCACGGCACTCTCTCTGGCGCTACGCGAGCTTCACTGGAGCCTGAGCACCTGCGCCGACAATGTGGCCGCCGAGGATTTGAACCCCGCTTCTGAGTTCCGCCGGCCTGGATGATACGCGGGAGTCGAACCCGCCCCGACGGCCTTCTCGGAAGGAACCGGAACGCGGCCACCCGAATGATAGCTCCGCCAGCGACACTCGCCTAGCGTGGAGCACGGACGCAAGTGTCGTCGGTCAGATCGCGCCGCTCCGCGAAGAACAGTCGCCGGCGCTCAGCGCTCCCGTACGAAATCGAGCGTCAGGACGGCCGACGACACGGCCCCTGTTCGCTGCTCGACGTGGAGCGCGTCTCCCTCACGCACGTGCGCGACGAGCACACCGGAGGGTTGGCTAGAGCCGGCTACCGTCATGTCGGCCACCAGCGAGTCCCCTTCGATGCGCCCACGGCCGTCGAACGCGAGCCCGGAGTACGTGAGCCGGATCCCGAGCACGCCCATCTCGCTCGACGTCGAGACCACCGTCAACCCGATGAACTCCAGCGACGGCGTCACGGAACGCCAGTTCCCGGTGAACGCCTCGGGTGACTGCGCCGCCGTCACGGCTTCCACCGGCGCGCGATCGCAACCCAGCGTCGCGCACAGCGCGACTGCCGCCCACATCCGACGAAACATGCTGCTTTCTCCCTGGTCTCTCTTGAATCACTCGCGGAGGCCGCTTCCGGTCACTCCAGCGCCGACCCTGCGTACACCACGAGCGCGGCGAGGGTCGCAGCGGTGATCGCGCCGAAGACGACGATGTCCCCGCCGTGCGACGCCACGACTCGTCCCACCGCTTGTCGCCGGCTACGCCGGAGGCGCGTGACGTCAGCCACTGTCTCGTTTCGGCCGGCGCACGGCCCTCACCGTGCCCCTGCGGCCGCTGCCGCAGTAGAACCGGTCGCCGCCATCGGACTCGAGCCCCGACACGAAGACTCCCTCCGGCATCTCCAGACGCTCCAGCACTTCACCCGTTCGAGGATCGATGCGTCGCACGTCGCTCTCCTCTCCCTCCCAGGTGCCGTGCCAGAGCTCTCCGTCGACCCAGGTGACACCGGTGACGAAGCGGTTCGACTCGATGGTGCGAAGGACCGCCCCAGTCTGCGGATCGACCTGATGGATCTTCCGATCGCGATGCTGCCCGACCCAGAGCGTTCCTTCCGCCCACGCGAGCCCCGAGCTGCCGCCGTCCGGCGTCGGGATCGTGGCAATTACGCGGCCCGTCGCGGGATCGATCTTCTGGATCTGCTGCTCGGCGATCTGATAGAGGTACTGGCCGTCGAACGCCGACCCCGCGTGCGCGGGGACGTCGATCGAGCGCACGCTCTCCCCGCTCGCCGGATCCAGGGCCTTCAGGGCGTCGCCGGCGGCGAACCAGACGTGCTTCCCATCGTAGGTGACGCCGCCCACTTGATCCACGCCCGGGAAGGGCCCGTACTCCCGAATGACTTCCGCAGTTGATCGTCGCATGTCTCCAGCCTAGTCGATCGGCAGTGAAGCGGGGAGTAACAATGTCGTCGTGAATCCCGTCACGGGCGGCGTCATCCAGCGGCGGGCGCGCCCACGACCGAACGACTGCACCTTGCTCGCGCCCGCGAGCGAGTCGAGCGCGCGCT